>JABSPG010000771.1 GCA_013214445.1 Ekhidna sp.
CCGAAAACGCTAACATCTCGCCTTCTTCAATTCTGCCAAAAGCGTCTCTTGACTTTACTAGCAGTTTGTAGTTGCCTTCAGGTAGAAAACTGAAGTCTATTGATTTACTAGATGTCCAGTCTGACCACTCCAAATGCAGTCCGTCGAGTTTATATTGGAATTCTGGATTTAGTAGACCCAAGAAATCGGGTTTAGATAGCTCGATGCTAAGGAAGTTTTCATAGTAGCTTAGACTAAACTTCTTAGATTGATCCAGATCTCCTTTTTCATTGGAAACTCGCTTTAGAAAGAAATCTAATGACTCCATTCCGCCTTTCTTTTGCGGATCGTATTTCAATAATTCGTTTGATTGTGTGATTAGCCATAGTTTTTCCGAAGATCGGTCTATCGAAATAGCCCGGAGGTCCGGAAATAAACCCAGATTTTCTAATTTTTCGACAGTACCATCTTTCTTCAAGTGATGCCAAACCTTTCCATTGAAAACCCAGACGCCTCCTTCTATTGGGTCGAACAAATGATGTAAGGGCGATCCTAATCTAGTTTTTAGTCCAAGGTCTTCCTGCACCTTACCTTCTTGTTTATTGAAGTAGAAATAGCCTAATGAATTGATGAAATAGAGCGAATCATTTCTGTTTAGAATATTCACCTCGTCCAGAAATATATTGTTTAGTTGCAATTTTTGATCAATATTCAATGTGGAGTCAGTTGTAGTAGCTCTGTAAATTGAAGTAGAGCCAGCCATCCAGATGTTTCGTTCTTCGTCTTCACTCATACTAACGATGATGTCTCCGATGGAGCTGGAGTTTTTCTCTACCCAAACCTCCTCAGTCAAGGAAAAAGTCTTTAGTTCTAGGTCATTAGTGCTAATAATCAACTGATCGTTCTTGGTTATTGTGAAGGACCTCACACTCTCTGGAATAATGATGTTTGCCTCCGATTTCGATATTTCATATATCCCGGAGGTACTGATGCCCAGCAGTTTGTCTTGGTAGGGTGTGATGGAAAGAAACTTACCGTTTGCTCCTGCTACTTTTGAAAATGAATACTGTATATCTACCGGTATCTTTCTAATGCGCCAAACATACTTGGCGTTACGATCGAGTTTCCCTTTTACTTTTTCAACCTTATTGCCGCCTTCGAAGATGTTGGAAATCTTACCTAGTAATCCTTTTTTTTCCTTTGAAGTCCCGTTAGCTCGTTTCTTTTTCCCTAATAGCCTCTTCAAAAGCGGCTTTTCATCTTTTTCTGTTTCAACCTTTTTTGGTGTTTTCCTAGTGAAAATGTTCTGTTTTCGTTGAATCTCGTAGTAGACCTTGTTTTCAAAGATGGTGTCTTGATCAAAATAGAATAAACCCAAACTGGTACTAACCCAAAGCTGATCATTGATGTCTGATACGCTGGTTAGATTTCCGTTTAAGCCATTGAAATGTGAATAACTATATGCTGGAAAAATGGGAGAAATGTGCGATAACCCAAATTGATGTGCTACCCAGATGCCGTTAGATTTGCCTGTGTGTATGGTGTAGACTTCATTGTCAGGGAGCCCAGACTGATAGTTTGTTACTGCTGCGTAGCTAGGATCTTGCTTGTTGAACAAGATAACCCCATTCTCAAATGTAGAACAAGCAAATAGAGAGTCATTTACCCATTTGATCTCCTTAACTTCATAGCCATTCTGTTCGATGAAGTCGGACTGTGGAAGTCTACTAAAGCGCTCATCTTTGTATTCAAGTAATTCATTGTCAAAGCTGACAGCTAAATCAGCTTGCTCTGTTCTTTTACTCGAAAAAGAGACCGTGTATTCTATTTTCGTGGTTATCAATGTGTCCAAAATCTGCATTGTTCCATTCTCCGCAGTATTGACAAATATTTCATCACCTAATTCAAAAATGTTTACAAAATCCCCCTCATACTTTTTTACTTCTTCTGTCTCAGTGTCGTAAATAAGTAAGTTTTGACTGCCCATGAAATACACTTTTCCGTTGAAGTAATGGGTTTCTAAAAATAGATCGTCAATTGCTTCTAACTCCATTAATGGTTTGAAAGCCAGGCTTCTATCTTGGAAATCGATCATTCCCACGCTTCCGA
>JABSPG010000772.1 GCA_013214445.1 Ekhidna sp.
AGGGTCATCTCCAAAGTTGAAACCAGCTTGTCCACCAGCTTTTTCGTCTCTCATGACCGTAATTCCTATTTGAGAAACCAACTTCTCACTTTGATATTTGTATCGGTTCATCACATTGAACTGCCTCGCTTTAGGTAGGTCCATAAAACCGTCATCATTCTGGTCAATCTCATTATTCAAATAGTTGGAATGCAGAAGTAGGGCAGTGCTCCATTGATCATCAATATTTCTTGCATGATTCGCATTGAGTTCCAGCCTTCCAAATGAATTGACATAGGCATTCAGATAGAGGTTTTCACTATTTTCTGGTTTCTTCAACTCCACATTTATCTGTCCAGTCATTGACTCAAATCCGTTTACTACAGATCCCGATCCTTTTCCTACATCAATGGACTGCACCCATGTGCCTGGAACGTAAGAGAGGCCATACTTTCCCGATAGTCCTCTGATATTCGGGATATTCTCCCTATTGATCTGCACATACCGACCATCCAATCCTAGCATTCTTATGGTCTTCGCTCCACTCACAGCATCGGTGAAACTTACATCCACCGAAGCATTTGTTTCAAAGCTTTCCGATAGGTTACAACAAGCAGCTTTTGTCAACTCTGCTTCTGTGATTACCTCGACGAGTTTAGATTCTCTGTCATCAATAAAAGTGCTGCTCGCTTGTACGATTACCTGCTCCAGCTCAGACGTGCTTTCATGAAGTTGCACGATCATGGCTTTAGAAAAATCAGCCTTTAAGGTATCGGATACAAATCCTGAAAAGGATATAATGAGCGAAGCATTTTGATTGGATACTGTTATTTCGAAAACCCCTTCTGAGTTCGTGATCGTCCCATTTTGTGTGCCTAATTCTCGAACAGTGGCACCAATTAGCGCCTCATTGTCAACTGTCTCCACTTTCCCTCTCACTAGTTGCGAGTTGGCGTGAGATATACTAATAAGTGTAATAATTGTGTATAGAATGTATTTCATTGATTGCGTTGTGAGTTTTTTGGAAAAAAAACTTGGGAGATAGCTTAAGCTATCATTAAATCACAACCTTATCAAATCAAGAAAACCTGAAAACCTGACTGAACGTCAATTTCAGGAGGGGGAGGAGAGTAGTGCTGAAATGCGTTGTTTTTCAGTTCTTTCGACTCATTATCATCCAAAAGAACAAAGGAAATTAGTGCTACTTCATAGAGATCGGGAGCTGAGTCAAAATCAAAATCACTCGTAGTAATCTCTTCTACCTTTAGCTGTTGACTTACATCATTACAGCATGGCATCTTTTCTTGAGATTCACCATTGCACTTTTTTGCGACTTCATTAATTGCGATGGATTTCAATCGACCCATGCAATAGTGCTTGTTTAGCGTGATGCCTGTTGTCGCAATCAACAGTGTAATTGCTAAAAATGTATTGGCTATTTGTTTTGCTAAACGCATCGCTACAAAAGTACGAAAAATCAGCGGTAAGGTTTAGATGCTCAGCATCGCGACTGCCATTGCCACCATGGTTACATCTTCCACAATGGTAACTGTACTCATTGGTAGATTAAAGACATCACCTAGACAGGCGCACTTTATTTTTCGCTTGTCAAGATTACTTTTAATGACCCCCAGACTACTAAAACCAAGCACAACTGCTGTTAACCAGTTGGTGACGATCGGATTAAAGTCTATTAGATAACTCACGCCCAGTCCTAACTCTACAAAGGGATAAATGTACCCCCATGTTTTCCATTTTGCTGCCAAGAGGTCATACATAGCATAGCTACTTGCAAACTCCTTGATGTTCAAAAGCTTGAAAAAGCTAAACACAAGAAAGAAACCAGCCATGAAATGCCGCATCCAAAGCATCCACGAGAATTCACCAAAGGGATACTGACTTAAAAAACTTACACCGGAGATAAAACCCACAATGAGGATTAGCGGCTGATAAGTGGTTATCGACTTATCAGGGAGATCGACTGTTTTTTGTTTACCGATGATTGGTAGAGGAGCTAATTGCTTTTCAGTTTTTTCTTCACTGATTTTATAATCACCTTTCTTACCCAATAGTGTGTTGACTGTTATTAGG
>JABSPG010000773.1 GCA_013214445.1 Ekhidna sp.
AGATCACCTCGACCTTGATGATTAATGGTACCTCGGATAATATCACATTGTTTGCCGGAGACGAAGACTATGAGGCAAGACCGATCAACGGATACATGGGAACCAGGGAAACAATCGACTTATTTGTGAGTGCAAATGCGTGTATGGAAAAACAAAGGACTGAATTGCCAGATACCGATCGTGAAGATGGGAGCACGGTGATTCTTGAAAAAAACATTAGTTGTACTGGAAATAAGCAGGTCTGGCTATATGAAATAGTGGATGGTGGTCATGATTGGCCAGGCGCTTCCGGAAATCGAGACATTAATGCGAGTGAGGAGATCTGGTCGTTTTTTGAGCAGTTTATTGAGTAGCTTAGATCGTATATGAATTTCAAGACAAGTCACCGAATACTCTCATCGCTTCTCTTTCTCTTGATTGGGTGTTCAGAGCTTAGAGAAGCTGTTAATCAGACAGGATTGATCCCTGGCCCTCCAGAAGAGGTTGGGGTATCGTCTGAGAGACTCCTACGCATCGATCAGATGCTTCAATCCTCCATTGATAAGAATGAAATACCTGGAGCTGTTGCCCTAATTGCCAGAAATGGTAAGATTGTTTATCACAAAGCCTTCGGTATTGCTGATCCTGAAACAGGACGAGCGTACCAGACTGATGATATCTTCAGGATTGCATCGCAGACTAAAGCTATCACAGCTACTGCAGTAATGATGCTTTGGGAGGAGGGATTATTTCATTTGGATGACCCAATTGCAAAATTCATCCCTGAATTCGAAAATATGATGATACTCGATTCACTTATCGAGTCGGATTCATCATTTATGTCTCACCCGGCCAATAAAAATATCACGATCAGGCATTTGCTGACACATACATCAGGCATTGGATACGGCTTTATCGATGATCATCGCTTCAGCAAAATTTATCAGAAGGCTGGTATTATTGACGGTTTTTCCACTGATTCGGTAACGATCCAAGAAAACATCAGAAAGCTGGCAAGGATGCCACTGCATCATGAGCCGGGAGCACAATGGACCTACAGTGAAGGCTTAGATGTGCTGGGATACTTGATAGAGGTTCTTTCGGGACAGCCGCTCGATCAGTTCTTTCAGGAACGCATTTTCGAGCCTATTGGCATGGTTGATACGCATTTCTTTCTGCGCAAAGAGAAGGCAAATAGACTTGTCCCTGTCTTGCACAGGTTCGAGCAGGAGTGGAAAGAGTATTCCTTCAACCCCTATTACGATCCTGCATATCCTATTTCAGGAGCTAGGGCTTTCTTTTCAGGAGGGGCCGGACTTTCCAGCACCGCTCTGGATTATGCTAAGTTCCTGCAGATGTACTTGAATAATGGTACTATTTATGGGAGGCGAATTCTGAGCAGAAAGACTATTGAATTAATTATGTCAGACCAGATTGGAAATCTGTATGAGGAATTTGGATTTTCGCATGGATTGGCTTTTAGTATTCTGAATGAAAAAGGAGAAGCCCAAGGAGGACTAGGCAGTGAAGGCACTTTTGATTGGGGAGGTTACTTTAACTCCAAATATTTTGTAGATCCAAAAGAGAAAGTGATTGCTGTATTTCTAAAACAAATGGAGGAAGTGCAAAGCGACGACACCAACTGGCAATTTCGTCAGCTGGTTTTCTCCGCAATAGATAATTAGAAAGATAAAACAACTATGAAAATACTACTCACCATCGCTGGGGCAGTACTCTTACTCTCTTGTTCCAATGATCAAACTCCAACAACCCCGCAAAAAGAGCCTATTCCTTTTGTTTCAACCTCGTCTGTTGAGGAGGTTCGTGCACAGATTGAAAAGCTATCCAAAGACGATATATGGTGGAACGTCTATGGCGAGGACCAAAGATGGAATCACAGGAATCTGCATCGTTTTTATCCAGCTGTAAATATCTACCGTGAAGGACAAGTAAACATGTTGAATGAGCGGTTGATACCCGAGATTCCAAAAGCGGAAGTGGAAACCCCCGAGGGTAAAATGACTTTCAAGGAGTTTATTGACAGTGATCAGTCGACCACCATGGGGATAGTTATTGTTCAGGCTGGAGAGA
>JABSPG010000774.1 GCA_013214445.1 Ekhidna sp.
GGAAAAGAAGCAAAATCACATAGACATTGGTCTCATCTACTACATCTCTACCCTTTGAGAACGATTTCCAAAAAGGCTAATGAAGAACTATTTGAAAAGTCGGTTGATACATGGACTGATCTTTCGACTGCACTGTTAGATGGTGTTTCAAAATCGGGCTATGCGCCATGCGGTGCGATGTGTTTGTATGCTCAGATTGGAAAAACGGAGAGGCTGGACAGCCTAATGAATGTGTTTTTGTATGGCAGGAGTAGTCGAGGACCGAATGCTTGGGCAAGTACCATGTATCGAGAGTTTGGGCCAGTGATTGAGACGCCTCTCTTTTTTGCTGCTTCATTGCAAGAGCTTTTTCTACAGTCAAATGGAAATGAAGTGAAAGTGTTTCCAGCCGTTTCTGGTTGTATGGGTGATATTACTATTCATCGATATCGAACCGAAGGTGGTTTTGAGATTAGCGCGAAGTATGTGGAGGGTAAAACAGCATTTATAGAAGTCAAGAGCTTAAATGGAAATGATCTGATCCTTAAAAGTAATATGGAGAATATGGGGACGAATCGTCAGGAAGAGGTAGTCAGTCAGATAGAAAAGAATCGGTACCAAGTTCAATTAGCTATGAGAAAGCATACTTTTATATGATCGATCATTGAGAGATCAACTGGTCATCAAACCAATGGAACTGCAATCTGGCCATGCCAATGGATTTGGTTTGAATGAGCGATTTTATAAAAGGAGAACATATCTTGAAGACTTTAGAATATCGGGAAGGTGAGGTAGCAGGATTCTCAATTGAATTTAGACACAGAAACAATGGAAAAGAGAAGCATAAAAACACTAATAGCATTCATACTCGTTTTTTTCGGTTCCTCTTTCAGTCTTTTTTCACAGGAGCAGGAGCAAGTCAAAGTGTTATTTGTCGGCAATAGCTTCATCTATTTCTACAACATGCCCATGGTGGTAGCATCAATGGTGAATTCGCAGGGTGGAAATATGTTGGTTAGAAAGTCTACGGTCGGTGGGTCCAACTTGGAGCAGCATTGGAAGGGAGAGAAAGGAACCCAAACCATGCAAATCTTGGAGAGTGAAAAATGGGATTACGTAGTATTTAATAATCATAGCAGAAGCGCCTACGAAACTCCCGAGAGTTTTATGAGGTACGGAAAACTATTTACCGACAAAGTCAGATCCTTGGGAGCTAAACCCGTTTTTATGACTACATGGGCATATCATTCAAATCCATTGATGCAGGAAAGAATTTCTAAAGGATATGATAGCCTTGCCAATGTAAACGATGTTGATTTGGTGCTCGCAGGCCCCCTCTTTTCAAAAGCAAGACGGTTGAGACCTGATCTAAGCTTATTTCATGATAACATGGATCCTACCTAATAGCATTAGCCTTTTATAGATACTTTACAAATCAGGCTACCAAAGACCTGCCAACTACTCCAAAGACTGTTGACTTAAATGGAGAAGAAATTCACTTGATGTACATCGATCCCGCAGATGCGGATTTTATGAAAGAGCTGGTGGATGGATTCGAGATGAATAACTAGTATCCATATTCTACACTTTCGGAACGCTTACGTCACATAAGCAAGTGAAGTATTCACTTCTTTTGCCATGTGAACTTTTCAGGAAGGTATTTCGAATTTCCAAGCACAAGGAGCAGTGTTCCTCTATTGCTGATGCTTTTGAGTTACACGGCATCATTTTCTCAGAAAGCAATTTTGCCTGATTTTCATGCAGACCCCTCCGCGCATAAATGGGATGGGAAGTATTGGATTTATCCCTCCACTGACGAACCAGAAAGCAAATCTTGGAGGGAGATGAGACGCTGGCATTGTTATTCATCCACCGATCTGGTGAGTTGGACAAATGAAGGAGAGATCTTTAATTTAGATAGTGTTTCTTGGGCTGATTATGCTGCATATGCGCCTGATGCTATGAAATGGAAGGGAAAATACTATTTCTTTTTCCCTGCAGCATACAACATAGGAGTTGCAATTTCAGATAAGCCCAATGGCCCTTTTCAGGATGCATTAGGCAAACCCCTCATAAAAAAATATC
>JABSPG010000775.1 GCA_013214445.1 Ekhidna sp.
GCAGTGAACTAATTGACCGTACTACCTCTACGATTACAGACAACCTTGTGCTGGGCTGCCTTATCGTCATCTTCGTGGTGATTGTCTTGCTAGGCGACTTTCGTACCGGGATGATTATTGCCTCCGTCATTCCTATCAGCCTGTTTTTCGCTATCAGTCTGATGTACCTTTTTGGCATTGATGCCAATTTGATGAGTCTTGGGGCTATTGACTTTGGAATCATTATCGACGGAAGTATCATCATTGTGGAGTTTGTAATCTTCCAAATTCAGAATAAGCACCCTAAACTACCCCTACTCCCACTAGCAGAACAACAGCCCATTATTAACAGAGTTACATTCGAAGGCACCTCGAAAATGATGCATTCGGCCATCTTCGGGCAACTAATTATCATCATCGTTTTCATACCCATATTAACACTAAGGGGTGTAGAAGGTAAGATGTTCATTCCTATGGCTTTGACCTTCTGCTTCGCGTTGCTGGGTGCGATGCTTATGTGCTTCACCTACGTCCCGGTGATTACCAGTCTCCTAGCTAGGGCAAAGAAGAAAGAAAACAACTGGTCTATGGGCTTAATTGGTCGACTTCAAAATATATATCAACCACTGCTTGTCTGGGCCCTTAAGTACCACCGAGCGGTCTTGTTTTTTGCAATTGCATTACTAGGCTTCTCTGGTGTACTATTTAGCCGACTTGGAGGAGAGTTTGTCCCTACCCTTGATGAAGGGGATTTTGTCATACAGCCTGTCCTACCCACGGGTACCTCGTTGAGCAAAACCATAGAAATCACCACAGAAATCGAACGAGTGATCAAAGGGTTTCCTGAGGTGGATCAAGTGATTACCCGCATTGGTGCTGCAGAGATCCCCACCGATCCTATGTCTATGGAGGAAACTGACATCATTATCACGCTTCACCCTAAGTCTGAATGGGTATCTGCGAGAAGCAAAGACCAGCTGGCCGATCAAATAAAGAATCGTCTTACGACGACAATCGCCGACATTGACTATGAATTTACTCAACCCATAGAAATGCGTTTCAATGAACTGATCACCGGCGTTCGAGCAGATCTGGCGATCAAAATATTTGGAGAAGAACTTGATGTACTCACCCAGAAAGCTGAGGAAATCGAGAAGTTGCTTCAGCCCATTGAGGGTGCTTCGGACATTACCGTCGAAAAAATTGAAGGGCTGCCGCAGATGCTAATCAGCTACGATCGGACCAAAATTGCGCGTTATGGACTGAATATCTCAGATGTAAATGATCTTGTTACTTCCGGGTTTGCAGGAAGGTCTGCAGGGGTCATCTTTGAAGGAGAACGAATGTTTGACCTGGTGGTGAGGTATGGGCCTGATTTTCGAAAAGAGCTATCAGATATAAAGAACGCAACCATTACCAATTCCGCAGGTGTTCAAATCCCATTGAGGGAATTAGCGGAAATTCAATACACGAAAGGCCCTGCAAAAATTTCCAGAGACAATACCAGAAGAAGAATTGTAGTGAGCATCAATGTGCGAAACCGAGACCTGGAGTCAGTGGTCACCGATGTTCGTGCGGCGATCGAAGAAAACATCTCACTCCCTATTGGTTATAACATCACCTATGGGGGGCAATTTGAAAATCTTAGAAATGCTAAGGAAAGATTAGCTTTTGCGGTCCCATTGGCGCTTTTCCTCATCTTTGTTATGCTCTTCCTTGCCTTCCAATCCATTAAAGATGCAACCTTGGTTTTTGCCGCTATTCCTTTAGCTGCCATGGGGGGTGTCTTTTCACTTTGGATCACAGGTCTGCCATTTAGCATTTCTGCAGGAGTAGGATTCATAGCGCTATTTGGTATAGCTGTACTCAATGGCATTGTTCTTATAGAGCATTACAAATCACTGATGGCCTCTGGGAAATATCAATGTATCAAGAGCGCCATACTTGCCGGAACAAAGCAACGCCTTAGACCTGTTTTGCTCACCGCTTCTACCGATGCGCTTGGTTTTCTACCAATGGCTCTCTCTACTTCTGCAGGAGCGGAGGTTCAAAGACCCGAGGCTACTGTGGTGATTGGAGGTTT
>JABSPG010000776.1 GCA_013214445.1 Ekhidna sp.
GATACCATCTATTCACTGCTAAATAGCACAGATGCAACCCCTGAAAATGCCGCTTCAAGTGAGACTTCAGGGCGAATCGTGAGCAATACGACCATAGTGCTCGATACCACGATCACTCGGTTGAATGCGGCCTGGATTCCAATTGTGGATGGCCCTGAGTTTTTTGTGCCCAATGCTTTTTCTCCAAGTGGTGTGTATGAAGAGAATCGGGTTTTTAGGCCATTCTTTGTCGGTGCAGAAATCACCAGTATTTCCATTGCGGTTTTCAATAATTATAATGATCAGATATACACCTATTCCGAAAGTGGAAACGACCTTGAACTTGAAAGTGTGGGCTGGGATGGAAGGCTTCAGGGAGGACAGGATGCTGAGGCGGGTGTGTACTACTACAGGATTCAATTGGTCGCTGATGGACAAGTCTATTCGAAGACAAGTTCTGTACTTCTAACAAAATGAAAATTGTTCTCAGTACCATATTGTTATTTGTCTGTTTGAATCTGATGGGACAGGAGGGACAATTCTCGCAGTACTATGCTAGTAGTGCCATTCTGAATCCCGCCTTCATCGGAATTAATCCGAATGTCTCTTTTAATACCAACTACAAGCGATCTGGGAATCGATCTTCGGAGGCTTTCCTCGAACTGATGCAAGCGACTGTCAGCTACCCTTTTAAGCGGAGTACAAGTAGGGATTTTCAAACAGGAGCTGCAGGCATTACCTTTTGGAGAGAGAGCCGTGGGTTTGAGGGGATTTACACGGCACAAAAGGTGCTTTTGACAGGAGCCTATGCGATTAAATTGTCTAGGCTTTCAAATCAAACGATTGTTTTTGGCTTACAGGGTGGTTTTGTACAGAATCAAATAAGCGGAAATAATTTGCAGTGGGGATCTCAATTTAGCAGATACATTGGCTTTGATGATGTGCGTCAGGGCGAGGTGGTCAGTAGCGAAGCATTCTTCTATCCAGCATTCAACTTTGGCGTCATCTATTCTAATTTTGACAATACCAACTACTACATAAGAGATCGATCTATCCAGATTGGAGCAAGTGTGGACTACTTAAATGAACCAGGTTTAGAGCAGGAAGAGCTTGGAATTGCAAAGCGAAATATGATTCTTAGAGCGTTTGGTTCCGCCAGCTTTCAATTGGCACCAAAGGTTTCCATATATCCTTCAGGATATTTTCTCTACTCTGATGGAAATCAGCAAATCAATGCTGGTGTTTATCTATCGACCTTGGTGAGTGCTCCCAGAGCGTTTAATGCCGTGGTAATACAGGCGGGTAGCTGGTATCGCTTGAATGATGCTTTTATTTTGTTAGCAGGCATAAAGATCAATGAGATCAGGATTGGTATTAGTGTAGATCTTAACGCTTCATCTTTTGATATCAATGAAGCACTTGGAAGTACGCTTCCGTCGTATGAGCTTTCTTTGACTTATAACTTTAGCTTATCTCAGAGCTTCCAAAATGTTTCAAGTCCAATTTTCTAGTTCGATGCGAGGTACTCTGACACTTTTGATCATCTTGATACTTGCTTTTGTTGCAGTAGCCCAATCGGTACCACGTCTGACACGCATAGCAGATGATCTCTATGATAATCATAGATATTTGGAAGCCTCCGAATTTTATGACAAGATTTCCAGACTTGACAAAAAGGATTATCGAGCTCAATTTCGATTGGGAAACTGCTACCTGAAAACCTTGCAGTATAAAGAAGCGCAAGCGGCTTTCTCAAATCTAGGAGGAATAGCTGATCCTGAGAATGAATTTAGAGCTCAGGCCCTTTACAAAAGTGCCTCCATTTTGAAGACCAATAGCAGGTTTGAAGACGCGGACTCTCTATTTGCTTATGCCATTTCCATTTCGGATGACCAAGCATTGATTGAACTTGCCAGGAAACTAAAAGAGGGCTGTGTGCTTGCCTTGCGTCAGCAAAAGGATCGTGGTTTTTCCATACAATTAATGGATGATGTTAACTCCAAGTATCATGATTTTGGCGCTACGATAAACCCAAGTAATGATCACTTGGTATTTGCCACGACCAGAAATCTAGGAGGGG
>JABSPG010000777.1 GCA_013214445.1 Ekhidna sp.
TGGCTTCTTGGAACTCAGCTTCGCTTATGTCGTCGAACTCTAGCTCAACCCTAGCTTTAACAGTTGGCTTCTCCCCTGAAGGACCGCCTAAAAGGTTGGTAAGAAAATCGAAGTTGATGTCAAAAATGTCGTCTTCGGTAATCTTCTTTAGCTTCCTAGTCTCTACATTGTTTACCCCGTCTTCAATGTTCTTCTTTATCCCTTCTTTCAGTACGCCCCACTCATCGAGTATTTCAGATATTACTACGCCTATATTCTCTTTTGATTTCTCCGCACCGTCTTTTATTATCTTGGGTATCTCATCCCAATCGCCCTTAAATGCCGCGGCAATTATTCCGCCCAACATTTTGAATTTGTTAATGATGTTGTTGAAGGCTCCCTTTATCACTGACCATAGAGACTTAGCTACAAACACCCCTACATCTAAAAGCGTTTTGAAAGCTGCGGCTAAGGATTCAACCACAAGCCTAAAAGCTACAGATTCATTATAAAGGTCAATAAACCCGTTGACCACTTCAACAATCAGCGTCTTGACATCGCTCCAATTCTTAATAATTATGTAAGTTAATGAGCCAAGAGCTGCTACTACCAAGCCTATAGGTCCAGTAAGGAGTGTGAATGCTGTAGCTAGAGCGGGTATTACTGTTGTTGCCAAGGTTCCGATCGCTACCATTAAAGGGCCTATAGCTGCTGCAAGAGCAGTGACAATTACAACCACCTTCTTTACTTGCGGGCTAAGAGATTTAAACCGTTGAAACAGCCTAGTCAAATACGTAATCATAGGGCGTAACGCATCTCCTATTACTTGGCCGAACTCAGCAAGCATTAAGCTAAAGTTATCTCTAAGAGTAGACAATTGGCCGCCTAGTGTTTGACTCAACTTCTTGGTCCCTTCAAAGAATAAGCCGCCTTCCTTAGTGGCTTTTTGAAAAGCCTTATTTAAAAGATCAAAGCTTATCTCTCCGCGCTCTGCCATTTTCCGAATCTCTCCGCTGTTCTTGCCTGTAATATCCCCAAGTAACTTATATACAGGTATACCGTTATTGACGAACTGCGTTAAATCCATAGTCATTACTCTACCAAGGGCGGCAGACTGACCAAAAGCAACGGATAGCCTATTAAGGTCCGAACCACTCACAGCAGCCATATCGGCAAGCATCTTTAAACTGCTAAACGCTTCGTCTGTGGTTTGCCCAAACCCTAAAAGAGTGTTGTTCACTTGCACCAGTTCGTCTAGCTGAAACGGGGTTGCAGCACTAAACTGCTTTATCTTTTCAAAAGACTTCGCCCCTTCTTCCGCAGATCCCGCGAGAACTTGCAATGAAGTGTTAAGCTTCTCAAACTTAACCGCGCTAGCTACGGCCGCCGTTCCGAGACCTACCAAGGGTAAAGTAAGGTTTGTGGAAAGGCTTTTGCCCACCTTCTCTATCTTCTTGCCTACGCTTTCAACAACTCTCGAAACACGAGCCATACCCGCGTTAAAATTGCTTAAATCGGCACCTATATCAATGGTTAATCCTGGCATTCCTGTGATTTGTTGATTTTAACCGTCGATTCTCCATCGCTTCAATCTCTTCTTTCGTGTACTTGTGCTTTCCTTCTGCAATAAATCTTTCCTTCTCTTCTTTTTCTTTCTGTGTTGGCCACTGCTTTTTAGGGTCTACTGCTCGTCTAAGGTTGCCGCTGCTGTTCCAAATAGCTGCAAGAGTCTCTCTAAATCGCAAAAAGTGCTGCTCTTGCTCAAAGGCTATTCGTTCGTGATAACCTTC
>JABSPG010000778.1 GCA_013214445.1 Ekhidna sp.
TCTGGATGGAAGTGCAGCTTTTGACGCTTTGCAAGCTGAATTTTTGACTGGTGCTGGTTCATTTCCTAATGCCAGATACTCTGATAGTCCTACGCCGGAATCGACTGTGACGATGGGTTATGCAGAGTTGGAATTTATTTTGGCCGAGGCGGTAGAGCTTGGTTGGATCGGGGGAGATGCCTCCATTTTCTACAATAGGGGAGTTGCAGCAAATATGGAGTTTTATGGCGTTTCTCAAAGTAGCGTCGATGCTTATTTGCAGAACAGTTTGGTCGCTTACAACTCCAACAACGGCATTGAATTGATAAATACGCAGAAGTATTTGACCTACTTCCTATCCAGTGGTTGGGAACCGTTTTTTAATCAACGAAGAACAGGATTTCCGTCGTTCACGACAACCGATTTCAATGGGGGACAGATTCCCATTAGATGGATGTACCCACTGTCTGAGCTGAACTTCAATGAATCAAATGTGAGTGCGGCTATTCAAAGTCAGTTTGGAGGCGAAGATACGATCAATGGAAGCATGTGGCTCTTAAACTAATTGAAAATGAGAAGATTAATATCAAGACTATTCATTCTAATTGTGCTTATTCAAGTTTGGAGTTGTTCAGATGACGATTCTGTAGATCCATCAGTTGATAATGTGCAAGAGTTTGTTTTTTTAACAGACACCACCTTTTTGATGTCTGAGGGAGCCAATAGTACAGATGATGCAGCCATTGAAATCAATGCTGAGATGTTTGTTTTCGAGCCGAGAGACGCGGACGTGATTCTAACTTTAGAAGTGGTGGATGGTACAGCTGTAGTTGGTAGTGACTATGAAGTCGTTTCTGAATCCAATCAAATTGTAATTCCTGCAGGAGCACTACGATCTACAACAGGCTTTTTGATAAAGACCATTGACAATAATTTACAGTCTAGTGAAGAACGATCCTTTTCAGTAAGAATAAGTGGTGTTTCCGATGATCGGCTAAATATCGGATTGGGTGTCGAAGATGTGGTAAGTGACCGAGCATCCATTTCGATCTTAGATGACGAATGTCCTGATACCATTGAAAAGTTTGATGGAGCCACATGGTCGTTCTCTGGCAGCAATACGGTCTATTACAGCGACTACAGCGGCAGTTATACTACTGCTGTATCTGGTCTGAATATGACCATAGTTGGAGATATCGCAAATTATGATGTGGGTATCACGATGGATGCGACATTAGTCCCAAATGGGCCCGGCTCTACCTCCGGTGTGATAGAGTTTGACAACAGCACAGTTGAAAATGGAGATGATGGGTACATCTATCGGTGGATTTTGAAATCAGGTACCTATGAAGTTTGCACAGAAACAATGAATTTGACCACAAACATTCAGTACATAGCTGACACAGATGATCCAAACGATCCTGCGGTTGAATGGATTGATTGGTATGATAGTGAGATTTCAGCTACAATCGAATCATTAGGTGGAGGAGGAGGTGTTGCATGTGAGCCTGGTGGCACTTTAGATGGTGAAACTGTAGATTTTGAATCCACTTTCGAGGTAGATAATGCGGATTATCCAGATGGACCAAATAGTGTGATGAGTAGCAGTGGAAGTGGTATATCGCTCTCTGTCAACGATGATTGCACTCAGTTGACCATTTCTGGTGATTTCCTAGCTCTAGAACAATACTTTGGTACTTCAGTAGTATTTAACATAACCCCAAGTGGAGGAGATCCTAAGATAGGAACTATCAGTACACCGACCCAGATCATTGGTAATGACGGGTATTTTGACTACCGCATTGGCGCAACTGAAAATGTGGGTTCCTACAATCTGGAGACAGGTACCATCCAAACGGAGCTGTTTGTGGAATATGGAGACGATGGCACTTATCTTTTCTGGTATAATGCGGTTAGCACTTTCACTATAAACTAAACAACCATAAATGCATATAAATATGAACAAATTGAAAATTGCACTTGCTTTCGGGTTACTACTGTTTTTTGTCGCATGTTCAGATGACGATCCGGCACCTCCGGCAGCCCCAACTGGCAGTATGACACCTGCAATTACAA
>JABSPG010000078.1:0-2691 GCA_013214445.1 Ekhidna sp.
CAGGATTTCAAAAAGACACCAACAAGGTCACTTTCTTTGACAAAGACAATATGGAACAAAGTTTTGAGTTAAAATCTAAAATGGAAGTAGCTGAGGATATCGTAGATTATGTCATTGAAAAAATCCATTAGTTCATTCCTGAGACAATGAAGCACCTAATTCCCCTCCTTATTCTGATTTCCTTTTCTACTCAAGCGCAGGAACTAAACTGCCGAGTGATTGTCAATGCTCAGCAAATACAGACCACCGAACGAGCAATTTTCACCGAAATGGAAACAGAGTTTGCTCAGTTTCTCAATACAACAAAGTGGACGGATGATGATTTTCGAGAAGAGGAGGTAATTAACTGTAACCTGGTAATTACGATGACCGAGATGCCAAGTATGGGAGTCTTTAGAGCTTCCGTTCAAGTTCTTTCCAGTCGGCCAGTATATGGTACAAGCCATGAGACAGTGGTCATGAATTTTGCAGATAGAGATTGGGATTTTGAGTATGTTCAGTCACAGCCACTTCAATTCAACGAAAACACTTTTTTGAGCAACATTACTTCCCTCCTTGCCTATTACGCATATATGGTCATCGGATTTGACTATGATACATTCTCTGAACTAGGCGGCAATCCCCATTACGAAAAAGCCTTTCAAATTGTAAACAATGCACAGCAGACAAATTTTACAGGCTGGCAACAGTTCAATAGCGTGAGAAATAGATACTGGCTGATCGAAAATATTCAAAACCCTCAACTAGAACCTATTCGGAAAGCCTTGTACAATTATCACATCAAGGGATTGGATGTCATGCTTGAAGAACGAGAACAAGCTGAGAAGTCCATTTTAGCCGCTCTTTCTGATATTCAAAAAGCCAATAGAGCTCGTCCTAGATCAATACTCACCATAAGCTTTATGGATGCCAAATCAAGCGAATTGCGACAGATTTTCTCAGAATCAAACCTCGCTACCCGTAGACAAGCATACAACCTATTGAGTAATATTGACCCCTCAAGAACAGACGAATATAAAGCGCTGATTCAATAGCTATAGATATCTTTACGCTGCTTTATGATCAAGTCGCTCCAGATAAAAAATTATGCGCTAATTCAGGATTTAGAGATGAATCCTTCTGCCAATTTGAATATTATCACAGGTGAAACTGGAGCGGGAAAATCGATTATGCTTGGTGCCGTAGGTTTGCTACTCGGGAAGAGAGCAGACACTAAAATTCTGCTGGACGAAAGTCAAAAATGTGTTGTTGAGGGAATTTTTGACATATCGTCATACGCACTACAAGACACTTTCATAGCGTCAGATCTGGATTACGAAGACGAGTGTGTGATTAGGAGAGAGATTAGTCCTTCGGGCAAAACTCGGG
Organism: Ekhidna sp.; assembly: GCA_013214445.1. Classification (GTDB taxonomy): domain Bacteria; phylum Bacteroidota; class Bacteroidia; order Cytophagales; family Cyclobacteriaceae; genus Ekhidna. The sequence goes on from JABSPG010000078.1 coordinate 1,369, forward strand.
CTTTTATCAATGACACCCCTGCAAACCTGCAAACACTAAAGAAAATCGTTGAAAGGCTAATGGACGTTCATTCGCAGCATGAATCACTGCAGCTTGGAAATAATACTTACCAACTAAATGCACTTGACGCTTTTGCTGTCCACCCGGAATTAATCCGGAATTATGAAGCGTGCTTTGAAGACTATACGCAAAAGAAAAAGAAGCTCACTGAACTTCAATCGCTAGCAACTAAAAGCGCAGAAGACACTGATTACAAGGAGTTTTTATTAAAAGAACTACAGGAGGCTGATCTAGATCAGCTAATTCAGGAAGAGCTTGAGCAAGAACTTGAAGTACTGGAAAATGCTGAGAGCATCAAGCTCAAATTATCTCAAACGATTCATATCCTAGATGAATCAGAGGTAGCAGTACTTCAGCAACTCAGTGAAGCGAAATCACTGCTAAATGGCATATCAAACCATTCAAAGGAAATTGAAGATGTTGTGAGTAGATTGGAGAGTAGTACCATCGAGCTAGCTGATCTATCCTCAGAAATGACCAACATTCAGGACCGCATTGAACATGATCCTGCAAGAATCGAAGAAGTCAAAGAACGTCTAGATCTACTTTATCGTTTACAAAAAAAACACGGAGCAACTAGCGTTTCAGGCCTTGTAGAAATTCGGAATGAACTTGATGAAAGTCTTGGCAAAGTAGCAAACCTGGACAAAGAACTTGAAGCAGCACAAAAAGCACTGAATAAAGCGGAAAGTATTGTTAAAAAGACAGGAAATAAACTATCCGAATCCAGAAAACTATCCGCATTGAATTTTTCTGATGAAATTGAAAAAATTATTCACAAGATCGGTATTGAAAATGCCAATGTAGAAATACGATTGGTTTCGTCTCAACCCACTAAAAACGGTTTAGATACCGTAGAAATGTTGTTTAGCGCTAACAAAGGAGTCAAACCTCAAGAACTGAAAGAAGTAGCTTCAGGTGGGGAATTTTCTCGACTCATTTTTGCAGTGAAATTCTTAATCGCAGATAAAACTTCAATGCCAACCATCATATTTGATGAAATTGACACAGGTGTGTCCGGTCAAGTAGCTCTGCAAATGATCCAAATGATGAAGCGAATGGCAAAGAGCCATCAAGTCATTAGCATAAGTCACCTCCCGCAGTTTGCTGCAGGTGGAGACGCACATTACTTCGTATACAAAGACCATAGTTCCGAAAGATCGATAAGTAAAATCAGAAGATTAGCGGAAGAGGATAGAGTATCAGAAATTGCCAAAATGATCGGAGGGGAGAATCCAGGGGATTCTGCAATCGAAATGGCAA
>JABSPG010000078.1:2701-11777 GCA_013214445.1 Ekhidna sp.
GAATCTGATCAAAGCATCATCTCTCGAAGAATTTATTTCAGCGTCTATTTTAACTAGAATATATTTGACCTCTTAATTGAGTTCAAAAAACGAACTTCATATCTGAAAACAAATACTATGTCACATAACCTACTAAAAGGAAAACGAGGAATCATTTCAGGAGCTTTAGACCAAAACTCAATTGCTTGGAAAGTAGCTGAGAAAGCTCATGAGCAAGGCGCTACATTCACCTTGACAAATGCCCCAATAGCAATGCGAATGGGCGAAATAAATAAACTTGGGGAACAATGTGGATCTGATATTATCCCTGCCGATGCAACTTCCATAGAAGACTTGGAAAACCTCTTCAATAAGTCTCAGGAAATACTAGGTGGAAAAATCGATTTCGTATTGCACTCAATTGGGATGAGTCCTAACGTTCGAAAAGGTAAGGATTATGGCAATCTCAATTATGACTGGTTTCAGAAAACGCTCGACGTTTCTGCCCTTTCATTTCATAAAATGATGCAAACGGCGGAAAAACTTGATGCCATAAATGAGTGGGGATCTATACTTGGTCTATCCTACATTGCAGCACAAAGAACATTCCCTGACTATTCAGATATGGCTCAAGCCAAGGCACTTCTTGAGTCGATCGCAAGAAGCTACGGATACCGCCTCGGTAGAGACAAAAAAGTCAGAGTAAACACGATCTCTCAGTCCCCGACCATGACAACTGCTGGTTCAGGGGTTCCTGGATTTGATGTATTTTTCAATTACGCGGATAAAATGTCACCTCTTGGAAACGCTGATGCAGATAGTTGCGCCGATTATTGTATCACTATGTTTTCTGACTTAACTAGAATGGTGACCATGCAAAACCTTATGCATGATGGAGGTTTTTCCACATCTGGGATCACAGAAGCGATGGTGGAGGAATTATCTAAGTAGCAAGGATCAAGTCCAAAGCTGCAAGTCTGAAATGCGAAATTTTAAGGAGCTCCTGATATGGCAAAAAGGAATGCAAATCTGGGAAGAGTCTTATGACCTCTCAAGACTACTCCCTTCAGAAGAACGATTTGGACTAGTGAGTCAAATAAACCGAGCCTCATCTTCCATACCAGCAAATATCGCAGAGGGTGGAAGTAGAAAAGGGGTAAAAGATCAAGCTCGGTTTATTCAAATTGCGCTTGGATCTGCTTTTGAACTTGAAACCTTCTATTTGGGAATACAACGTTTGAAACTTTTAGAGGAATCAATGGTAAAGCGAGTTCTTGACTTAATTATTGAAGAGCAAAAAATGCTATCTGGTTACCTTAGTAAACTTGAGGCTTGAACCATGTCATTTATAGCTTAAAGCCAATAGCGCATGATTTCCTTCCCTAACGCCAAAATCAACCTTGGGCTTAACATCGTCAATAAACGTGACGATGGCTACCACAACATAGAAAGCTGTTTCTACCCAATTCCATGGTATGATAGCTTAGAGGTTATTAAATCCGAGTCATTTAGTTTTCACAGTTACGGGCTTGAAATACCAGGAGACGAATCATCTAACCTGTGCGTCAAAGCATACGATCTAATCAAAGCCGATCATAACATTGATCCCGTTGAAATACACCTTCTAAAGAATATTCCCATGGGGGCTGGGTTAGGAGGTGGCTCAGCTGACGGTGCTTTTGCATTGAAGATGCTAAATGACCTTTTTGATCTTGGACTAAGCCAAGAGAAGCTTGAGCACTACGCATTGCAGTTAGGAAGCGATTGCCCCTTCTTTATCAAAAATCAGCCAGCAATTGCTTCTGGTCGAGGTGAGATTCTCGAGCTATGTGAATTAGATCTGACAGGTTATCACCTAGCTATTTATAATCCTAAAATCCACGTTTCAACCAGCGAAGCGTACGCAGGAATAAGTCCAAAAATCCCAACGCTGAGCATTTCAGACCTATTGAAAGAAGAACCTGGCGCTTGGAAAGACACACTCATAAATGATTTTGAAGAATCCATCTTTCCCAACCATCAACGCATCGCTGACGTAAAAAAAGATATGTACCAAGCTGGAGCTATCTATTCCTCAATGACAGGAAGCGGTAGTACGGTTTTTGGCCTCTTCAGTAATAAAATCGATAAATGGAAACAATTCAGTCTTTAAGAAGCCTCTTACTGTTATTGAGTATAAGTATCGGTTTTTATGCTTGCAAAGAAGACTGTTCTGGGTATGCCTGCTTCACCCCTCCCAGCCCAATTGAAATTGCATTACTGGACGAGAATGGAACTGAAAATTTGATCTTAAATGAAACAATCAATCCTTCTTCTATAAAGATCCGAGATTTGATCAGCAACACGGCTATTTCTTTCGAAACGCTTGAGAATGGCCACCTACTAATTACTGATGTCGGATGGGAATCAAGAAACTGGAACCTATCTTTTACCAACCAGGAAACAGAACTATTCCAATTAAGTCTTGATGCACAAGAAATCACCAGAGACTGCTGCACTTTCACTTCTTACGACAACATTGTTTTAGGAAGTATTACCTACGAAAATATGCCTGAAGTCTTTAGCGTTAATCTAAACTTTTGAGTTGCGTATAATTCAAAGATTCTTTCAAATAAATTTATTCTGCCTGAACTAGGATTGAAAAAAGGTTCGTGATACCTCATCTAAAAAAGAGTCTAGTATTAATTGTCCTACCCATGATCCTATGGGGCCAGGATAGCCTAGTTAATAAAAAACGACTCAATACCGTGCTGATTGGTACCGGGACGCTATATACTGGCAGTCTCATCGGATTAGGAACGATCTGGTACGAAGACCTAGGAAGGTTTCACTTCTTCAATGACAATGATAGCTGGGGATACACTGACAAATTGGGGCATACCACAACTGCTTATCAAATCAGCAGAATTGGAACGGACATATTTGAATGGACTGGTTTGGGAAGGAAAAAATCAGCGTGGTACGCTGGGACAGCAAGTCTTGTATTTCTAACGAGCGTTGAAGTTTTCGATGGGATGTCCGATGAATGGGGTTTTTCATTGGGTGACATGGCAGCCAATACCATTGGGGCAGCTGCCTTTCTAAGTCAAGAGCTCTTTTGGGGCGAACAGAAAATCAGCCTTAAGTATTCTTACAGAAAGTCTCCTTATGCTCAATATAGACCAGAATTGCTCGGCTCAAGCACGCCGGAAAAATGGCTAAAAGACTACAACGCTCATATTTATTGGGCTTCAGCAAATCTGAAAAGTTTAGCTTTTTCAGCATCCAATATCATCCCAGATTGGTTGAATCTCGCTTTGGGGTATGGAATCGATGGGTATACCGGAGGCAGCTCCAATCCCTCTGAAAATAGTAAAGGAGAGTCAATCCCAACCTTTGCTCGACAAAGCCAGATCTATTTGTCGTTAGACGTAGACTTGACCCGAATTAAGACAAAGTCAAAATTTCTCAGGAGTGCATTCAATACCTTAAATATTCTAAAGATTCCATTACCTGGTATCGAGTATAATCGAACTAATGGTTTACGTTATCATTGGTTTGCATTTTAGACACAGTAATTCTGATACTTTCATACTCACCTCACTGATTCTTCTATCTTTGCGCGCTTATTTGAAAAGCAATGCAGAGAATATTTCGAAACTTCACCTTCAATCCAAAAAATGATATCCTGTCAGGTCTTACAGTAGCACTGGCGCTAGTGCCGGAGGCGGTAGCATTTGCATTTGTGGCTGGAATTGACCCAATGGTTGGACTTTACGGAGCTTTTATGATGGGTTTGGTGACTTCTCTATTTGGAGGAAGGCCAGGCATGATCTCCGGAGCTACCGGAGCGATGGCAGTGGTGATGGTACACATGATTCAAAAAGGAAATGAGGTGGGTTTATCTCTCACAGCTCCAATAGAGAACCTCGGACTGCAATGGCTTTTCATCACACTATTGTTGGTTGGTGGTATTCAGATTCTCGCTGGTGTTTTCAGGCTCGGAAAATTCGTGCGTCTAATTCCTCATCCTGTAATGATGGGTTTTGTGAATGGGCTAGCTATAGTGATCTTTTTATCGCAATTAGGTCTATTCAAAGAACGCATCAATGATGAATATCAGTGGATGCAAGGACAGGATCTCCTAATAATGCTGGGACTAGTGGGCTTAACGATGGCTATCATGTTTCTGCTACCCAAGCTCACAAAGAAATTACCCGCTGCATTGGTTGGAATCGTGGTTGTTGCCTCAATCACCATTTTCGGTGGGCTTGACGTCAGTACCGTCGGGTCATTTATTCGCGAAGGCGGTGGCAATGGACTAGAAGGCAGTCTTCCGTCCTTTCAGATACAGATATTCGGTTTGCTTGATACATTGGAAGGTCACTGGAGTCTCATCTTATCTACCGCTGTTCTGTTGGCTGCAGTGGGATTGATTGAATCATTGATGACGCTAAATCTGATCGATGACATGACTGAATCAAGAGGAAGTGGTAATCGTGAATGTGTAGCACAAGGAAGTGCAAACATCCTCAATGGGCTATTTGGAGGCATGGGAGGATGTGCCATGATCGGCCAATCCATCATCAATGTCAGTTCAGGAGGCAGAGGCCGTCTATCCGGAATTACAGCGGCAGTTGCGCTACTGTGCTTTATTCTATTTGCCGCTCCACTTATAGAGCAGATACCAATAGCAGCCTTGGTAGGTGTGATGTTTATGGTGGTAATCGGAACCTTTGCTTGGAGTAGCTTTCGAATCCTAAATAAAATTCCGCTAGCAGATGCTATTGTATTGATTACTGTGTCTGCAGTCACCGTATGGCAAGATTTAGCTATAGCTGTAATCGTTGGGGTAATCATGTCTGCATTGGTTTTCGCGTGGCAAAATGCGACTAAAATCCGTGCAAGAAAATCGATAAAAGAAGATGGCACTAAGGTATATGAAATATGGGGGCCGCTGTTCTTTGGATCCGTCCAGGCCTTTAATTCGAAGTTCGACCCGGCAAACGATCCTGAAAAAGTAGAGCTAGATTTCATCGAATCAAGGGTTAGTGATCACTCCGGTATCGAAGCGATTTATGCCCTTGAAAAGAAGTACAAAGAATATGGTAAGCAAATCAAGCTAGTCCATCTTAGCCCTGAGTGCAAAACACTACTACACAAGGCTAGCCCCAACTTTGAACACATTATAGAATCATCCATAGATGATCCTCGATACCATGTCGTTACCGATTTGATGGACAAAGAGGTTTAGGGTTTAAACAGACAAAGTGGACTTTGCATCTAAGCTAGATATCCTACAATTGATTTGTTATGGGCAATTGACCTGCTTTTGGATCAACATCTATGATCCAAAAGCATCGTTGAATTTAATCTCATTAGAACTCAAGGAAGTTCCGTATTTATATCTCACTTCAAACTTTCATATACCAATCGAACCATCTCACCGATCTTCGAGGGTTCGAGCCAGCGTGTAACTATCACAAGATCTTCCTGATCATCAACTACAATAAAATTTCCTCCGAAACCTGCTGCATAGTACAGATGATCTGACAAGCCCTCCCAAGCACGAGGACCTTTATTCAACCACCACATATAGCCGTAGCTTTCATATGCAGGTGCAGGAGTTCGAATCATTTTGACCCAATCTTCTGATATGAGCCGTTCGCCATCCCAAGATCCATTTCTAGCAAACAACAATCCGAAACGTGCATGATCCTCAGAATTGATGAAGACTCCACCTCCGTGGTGACCTCCACCACTTACTACTTGCATCTGTTGGCCGTCCATGGTAATCCATGAATCATCATAGCCAAACCATCTCCAGGTGGTGCTTGCCCCGATGGGATCCATTATGCGTTCTTTCAGAACCTGAGGCAATGGCTTTCGCCAGACATTCAATAAAGAATAGGAAAGCACATTGACTCGTACGTCGTTGTACTTATAACTGCTACCAGGATCTTTCAATGCTCTATATTTCCAGTCGTCAAGTGCTCCATCCCTATCCGGCCTATCTGCCCAATCATATAAACCAAACAGTGCTCCAGACCAATCTGATGTTTGATGCAAGAGATGCTCCCAGGTGATCTTAGAATTATGTTCTCCCTTGAAGGTTTCATCCCAAACATAGTCTCCGACCTTATCTGAAACGGAAGAGATTAACCCATCTTCAAATGCTAAACCTGCTGTAGTAGAAAGATAACTTTTAGTCACACTAAAGGTCATATCCACTCGCTTAGTATCTCCCCAAGATGCTACAATAAACCCATCCTTTACTATAAGACCAGCAGGACCTCCACGCTCTTTAGTAGGCCCTTGCAACTTGTGATATGGTTCTCTGCTGAAGCTTTTGAGAATTGCTAATCGTAAATCACGCTCACCACTGTACTCGTTTTCTTTTGCGAACTGAACTGCTTGATCTAGTTCGTTTTTCTTAAGGCCAACTTCCTTAGGTTCTTTGGTAAGCCAATCGTTTTTTGAAGGGAAATATTGAGCACTTAGTGTGATTGAAACACTAAGTGCCAAAAGGGTAAAAATTCTTCTTGCCATTTAGGCAAGTTAAAGAAAGGGAATCAATCCAACTTTACGGCCGTTCCACTGGCACTCACCATCATCATTCCTGAGTCTTTACCTAGCGTTTCATAGTCCAAATCAATCGCAATTATGGCATTCGCTCCTAGCGCAGCAGCAGCATCAATCATTTCTTGCACGGCAATATTTTTTGCGTCCTTCAGGGACTTCTCATAGGAACCAGACCGTCCTCCTACTATATCGGTAATGGAAGCAAAAATATCTTTGAAGATATTGGCCCCAATGATTGCTTCACCTGTGATTAGACCATAATAGGTAGAGATTGTTCTTCCCTCCACGTTGTTAGTTGTAGTTAGTAGCATATACTTATCTAATTATATCTGTTGATAGTGCCTTTTTCTTGTAGCGTCGATTCAATAACGGGTATAAAAGTACGGAGATTAAGATTAGTAGCGTCCCTAAATAGAATCCTGAACTCATTTCCTCGCTGGCACCAAAAATAAGAAGTGCCAGCACAATACCATAGACAGGCTCAAGATTAACCACCAGGTTTATTGAAAAGGCGGAAAGTCTCTTCATCAACTCTACAGATATTGAATAGGCATACACCGTACAAACCAGTGCCAATATTGCAAGGTATAACCAATCGGATGGTGATGGATCCAAAGCCAAAGAATCCACAAAATAGCTAGAATAGACGGGAAAGAACAGTACTGTAGCAAGGCAGGCCCCAATCATTTCGTAGTAAGTGATCACGTAGGGATCATAGGTTTTTGAAAGGCGACCATTGATGACTGTAAAAACGGACGAAATAAATGCGGAAAGCACAGCAACAAGCAGGCCCGACAGATAATGTATTTCCACATTGAAGATAATCCCAATTCCAGCAAAAGCGATCACACTAAGCAAAACCTCAAATCCTCTAACTTTTCTACCTTGAGATATCGGTTCAATTAGGCTAGTCCAAAGAGAACAAGTAGCCATACCCGCCAGACATACTGAAGCATTAGATATTCTCGCTGAAAGAAAAAATAAAATCCAGTGAACCGCTATTAAAACACCTGTCCCCAGAATGATTAGAAGCTTCCGTTTGTCTCGAATTCGTAGGGAGCGTTTCCATACTTTCAATAAAACCCACAGGCCCAGAGCGGAAATCAAGGTTCGGAAGAATACAACCTCCACAGAAGGGATCTCAATAAGTAGACCCAGTATGGCGGTAAATCCCCAAATCAAGACAATAAAATGGAGCGTGAGATAATCCTTTTTCTCCTGATTTTTCATCGAGGGACTGTCCTGTAGAGTAAGACTGCCACACCTGCAAAGGAGAGGTTTGGAAGCCAAATAGCCAATATCGTATTCATGGACTGAGCCTCCGCAATTGCTCTTGCTAGAACAAAGAAAATCACGAAGGCAAAGGCAATCACAAATCCAAGTGCAATTTGAAAGCCGGTACCTTGTCTGGATTTCCTAGCAGCTACAATAACTCCAATGGCCATCAAAACAACCACCGTGAATGGCGCCATGTATCTGATATACTTTTCAACTTGGAATATATGCACATCATCAGCCCCCCTAGACCGCTGCAGTTTGATATAATCATTCAGCTCAGTCATGGTCATTGTCTCCCAAATTCGTTCTTTGTTCCCAAAGTCAGAAGGTTTCAAATTCAGTAGCGTATCAAGTTCCTTACCTTCGGTAATGATCTCCTTTTGATCCAAGACCTTACGATTTTGCCACCGCTTTAGCTTCCATCTTTCATCTTCCTCATTCCACTCTATCTGCCGTGCTGTAAGTTTCTCTACTAGTTGGGTTCCATTAATGGTCTCCAAGGTAACTGAAGATCCAATATCCCGCCTAACATCGTACCGATACAAATAGATGTAGTCCTCCAAACTATCTCTTTCAGCCACTTTGATATGAATATGCTTATCTGTGTTATAAAACGGATCCTTCAAGTAGGTATACTCAAAATCGATTCTAAACTTATTTGCATCTGGAATAACATAGCTATTGAGGTAGAAACTGGCGATTCCAATCATAATTGAAGCCATGAAATATGGAATCATCATACGTCTAAAACTGATACCGCTTGCAAGAATGGCTACAATCTCGGTTTTTGCAGCCAGTTGCGCAGTAACAAAAACTGTGGCTATAAAGACAGTAATAGGAGTTAAAAGACCCGCAATAAATGGAATGAATGTAAGGTAATATTGGCCAATCTGATCAATGCTAACTTGATTTTTGATAAAGTCATCGTTTTTATCTGCATAGTCAAGCACACAGATAATGACCTCAAACATCAGCACCACAAAGACGAATGTGACAAGGATCTTTTTTAATATGTACCAATCAAGTTTCTTCATCCAATCAGAGCCGCTGACTCACTACTTTGACCATTCTTTCTTTCCAAGATGCGAAGTTATCATTTAAGATTTGTTCCCTTGCCTGGCCAACTAGCCATAAATAAAAAGTTAGATTTTGGATGCTTGCAATTTGTGCGCCAAGAATTTCATTACTCGTAATTAGGTGACGCAAATATGCTTTGGAATAGCATGTACTCACATACCCACCTAGATTTTGGTCGATA
>JABSPG010000779.1 GCA_013214445.1 Ekhidna sp.
TTCAGGGTTTTTCAGGGGGTTTGAAGAAGGATCGTTCGACATAAGTATTTCGAGTTTAGCTAGCAATGATATACCATCAAGTTAAAACAGCATTAGTGTCCTCTCCCCTAATATATCCAGCAAGAACCACTATCATCAGAGTTGACATTTAAATTCGTAGCAAATAACCTAAGCACCTCAAATGGAGCCAATCAAACCCTTTCTCAAAACTTTATTCATCGCTGCGTCCATCGGATCACTATACTTCGTTCCATGGATTTTGGTAAAAGCATGGATCCTACCTCTTCCTGATACCGTGCAAGAACAAGTAGACGAAGCGATTGAACATGGATTTGACGGAATGATTGTCTATGTAGATGAAGCCGGTAAACCTCCGGCATTTTATGCTGGTGGTTGGAATGATAGAGCTAATAAAATACCTGCAAATCCAAAATCTTTATTCAAAATTGCCAGCATCAGCAAACTATATGTCGCGGTAGCTGTCACCAAACTAGTGAAAGAAGGGCGCCTAAATTTCAATGAAACACTAGTTGAATACTTCCCAGATCTTATCGGAAGAATTGAAAATGCGGAAAGAATCACCTTGGAAATGATGATTCAGCATAGATCCGGCATTCCAAATTACACCGATAATGCCGCTTTTTGGAACAAGGGAGAAGAAGACAATACTGATCCTCTTGAATTTGCCCTTGACCTACCAGCCAGCTTTGCTCCGGGCAATGGCTATGAATATTCAAATACCAATTATCTTTTACTTAGAAGGATCATGAATAAGGTCTTAGCTCAAGATCACAAATACTACATTCAGGATAAGATATTGAATCGACTTAATCTCAAGAACACATTTTTTTCCATTGCTGAAGTTGACTTAGATGATGTAATGAGCGGATACTATGTTGGGTATGAGGAAGATTTTAAAGCCGACGATTATGGGATGCTAGCCACCGCAGAGGACGTGGGTATATTCTTGCGAGCCTTAAACGATGGTTCTGTATTTGATAAGGGCGAAAAGGAAATTTACCCCTATGTATATAATCATGGCGGATTAGTCGTTGGCTACCAGAGTTTGGCTGAGTATCATCAAGACATAGATGCTGTCGTCGTTCAATTCATTAACACCACTGATTTTAATGGATATGAATGGAACCTTTCCGAAATCAATTTTAGCCGAATCATAAAGATTCTGAGAAGAAAGAATTAAAAAACCTAGATGAAAGTCGACAATAGTCCTGACCTTACAGACTAGCCTTTTTCAGAAAGTATTATCAATAATGAATACGACACTGCTCCTAAGAATACTATCTCTTTTCTGTCTCTCATTCAGTCTCCAACTAAATGCCCAAACCTATCTCCAGAAAACAAACGAAAACTGGCAGCTCATGGTCAATGACAAACCGTTTGAGATTAAGGGTGCCACCTTCGGATATGATGAGCAAGTACCGAACTATGGATATTACTTCAACGACCTGAAGTCTCTCGGGGTAAATACAATTCGTACCTGGGCGACCGGCGAAAATACGCAGGCCCTTCTCGATTCTGCAAAGGCTTATGGGATCAAGGTGATGGTCGGCATCTGGATGCGGCATGGTAAACCTGGCATGGAGGCAGATGACAGCTTCGATTATCTAAAGGACAAATCCGGAATGGAAGCCATGTATGACAATGCAATCCAAGTGGTGGAGCAATACAAAGATCACCCTGCTGTACTCACCTGGGGAGTTGGCAATGAGGTCTACTTAAACATGGAAACGGATACCGAAAAAGAGGCTTATTCAAAGTTGTTGGAGCGTATCTGTGCCAAAATCAAAGCCATAGACTCCAAGCATCCTATCGTTTCGGTAGAGGCCTGGACCTTTGGACTAGACTGGTGGGAAAAATGGGTCCCTTCTATCGACATCTACGGAATCAATTGCTACGGTCCAGGTGCAAATATGCTTCAAGACGAATTGGATAAAAGAGAGATTGTCAAACCATACGTGATCACGGAATTTGGTGTGACTGGAGAATGGGAGTCACCAAAGGATGAAAACGAGGTAATC
>JABSPG010000780.1 GCA_013214445.1 Ekhidna sp.
CATCTTCCATACGCTCGGGTGCGACTTGCTGGATATAGGATAGCCAGCGGTCCTTTTCTTCTTTCTTTGCGCAGAGTACACACATACCAGCTCCACTTTTAAGCTGGGCGTGAGCAATGGTTCTACCGACAGCAGAAGATTTTCCGCTTCCTGTTGCCCCTAACACCAATGTCCCTTCCGTCGCATCTCCCCAGGTAATAGATTGATCTGTTCCGGGCACTTTGTATAAGACCTGATTCAAGGCATCTTCATAATTTGCTCCTTGATTACGTGCATTTTTTCTAAATATCTTCATATGGACTGTATTTGATTTGTTGCCTTCTGCTCTCTTTTTGTGAATTCCCCATTCTTTTCCTATTGTCGTTCGTATTCTCTTATTCTGATCCTTTTTCACTCTTATCCTGCTATTCCTTGTCTATGTCTCTCTCCTGCTTTTTGTTGAACTGTTTATGCAATGGCTTCCGCTTACTCACTTTGGAAAAGTCCCTTTGCACGTCGTTAGCAGGTGTATGTTTTGAAGGATCATTACCGTAGTGTTTTACCAGTTCTTCGGAAGAAAATAGAAATTGACGTTCAAATGCTGACAAGGGTGGATCAGCTTTGGAATACTCCTTCTGCAAACTCTCGCCCGATTGATAGACCGATTTAGCTTCTTTCAGAGCTTCATTTTGTTTACCCTGATCTATGATGTAATGCTGATCTTTCAAGGTCTCCGGATGGGCATGGTCCAGTCCCCTACCTACACCCTGTGCCCGATAAATCTCTGCTTTGGTGCGATTGTCCTGATTTTTCTTTAGCTCTTTGGCCCATTTGTTTTGGATGTTCAAAATTTTAAATGTTTTGTCCAAGTCACCTACCTGGTGAGCATAAGTATTCATCCGTTCTTTTGCTTCGTATTCATTGAGATTTGTATCAATCCTGGGTTCGTTTTTTTTATTTGTTCCTTTCATTATTCATGCGTTTTTAGTCTTTCATGTACGAATGTATTTTCCAATAATGACAATGCGCTCGATGAAGGTATCCAGCATCAAATCATCCACCTGGGAATAGCTTTCACGCATGAAAATCACCTCTTCTGCATTGAGATCTTCTAGTAAGGGGACGAGGTTTCTTCCACTAATCTCAATTTCCAGTTCATGGGCCACAATGTACAGTGTGGTACCTTCCACGAGTGAAAAGGTCGGAAGCTGCGAATAGCTGATAGAGACAGTATTCCCATTGCGCAAGGACACTTTGAATCGCTTCACGGGCTCACCAGATGCCACCGCATAACACTGCGGAACTTCATGTGCTGAATGCATCGCGTCGCTGTTGTTAGCCTCTGCCTCTCTCATAGTCATGTGGTTTTGGCTGAACTGACTGTGAAGGTTGGTGGACTCCACGGCTGAATGTTTTGGCATAAGCCTCCTTTGCCTTCGTTAGGGATTGGTGATGAACACGCTGCTGCTGTGCTAGGACTCGTTGCTCATGATGTTCTTTTACCTCGGAAGCATGAATTCTGTCTCCCGTCTTTTGGATGTGACGCTGCAATTCTGTCTTTGAGGAAGTAAACAACTTAATCCGCTCTCGTGAGCGTGATATGGCTACGTAGTAACTCTTAGCAGTCACCGCAGGAAAGCTATCTTCTGCAAACGACACATAGCTGTCCTGCACCGTCCGCCCTTGCGAGCCATGTGCAGTAACCGCTACGGAGTGATCCAGAAAAAGACTGTTTTTGGACAGGACTTTTCCATTGTCCAGTTTGATGTCTCCATGAGGTGTAAAGCCTTCACAGCGATACATGGTACCTGTATTGGCTTTGGTGCGAGTGGTGGTGGTCAGATTGATAGTGGGTTTGATGAGATTGCCTTTCTGGATAGATAGGGTATCCTTTTCGTAGAGCCGATAGTTTTCGGGATTATGGGTCGGCAGGGTGAGGACGTGTCCGGTCTTCTGATTTTTGACCTGAATCACGGGTTGACCCGTTGCGGTGTGGTGAGTGGGTGCCAATACATCATACAGGGAACGAGCCGGAAATACCTGTCCA
>JABSPG010000781.1 GCA_013214445.1 Ekhidna sp.
AGGAAGCCGTAAATGGCCGCCGCCAGAAACACCTCATACGTGACATTGGTATAGAGCTTCAGAAAACCGGCCCCGGATATCACACCGGTCAAAATGCCAAACGCCAGGATTGGGGCGCGTGATTTTTTTCGTGTTCCTCAATGGCGGCTTCCAGTTCCGCCTTCACTGTGTTCGGTCCCGAAGTCATGGCAAGTCCTCCCAGGCACGCCAAATTTTGACCGAACGGTAACATTTTATTAACGCTAAAGGGGCCGCATATGCGGTCATTTTTAAAGCGCAGTACGCTCGAAAATATATAGTAAATGAAAATTTTTGTGCGTAATTTACCGCATCGTGCTTGGAAATTGTTCTTACTGGTTATTCTTTATCATTTTTCAACCCTTACACACGGTGAATAGGGCTATTTTTCTCATTTTTAACAAATTTCTCATATGAATGCGCTGTGATTGTGTGGTATCGCACGCCCCCGTATCTGCGTCAGGAGAACCACCCAGTGCTGAAACTGGAACATAGAGTTGAAGAACATCATGAGATGTTGCGCGATTGGCTGATAGAATTGCAGCATTGCGGCGTGAAGGACTCTTTCTTAAAAAAAGAATCCGGAATCACTACCGCTATCAGTTCGTTGGACAGGTTCAGGAACCGCAAACCGCTTTTTTTTGGATCAGCCGAAAACTTCCATAAGTTGGCCGACTTTATAATCGAACGATACCCGCTGTTGGTTCGATCTATCCACTTCACCGGACGAACAGGCACAACAACCGACTATTTTTTTGCAGAAGCATGCCAGTTTTTCAATGTGCGGCCTGACAGAATCGGACGCATTGGAAAGCAATTTCACGATAAATATCAAATATATACGCGTTCCAACTACTTCTATGACAGTGAGGCTATCTCTGTTTCTGACCTAGAAGTAGATGTTCAGCCCGACCAACCAACCAGAAAAGTAAAAAACGCTATTCGCTACGAAAAAAGCAATGAAAAATTTGGCCTAGTAGATTTAAAGGATGATTTTAAAGGTGTAATTATACCAAAAAGTAGAAGATACATGATAATTATGAGAAATAAACTTGGTCATCCAAGAATTTATTTCGTAGATCATGCATCAATAGCCGATGATGATGGAAAAATTGACTATTTCTACGGAACTATGTTAAAACAACCAACGAATGAGCAAGGAATATACTTTTCTGTAAGATTTTTTGCTCGAAGCATTGCTAAATACGACAGGTTAATGCCTGATCTTTATAAAAAAACTGATATAGAGGATAAGATTGTCTTAGATTATTTATTTTATGAACGAAACTAATATTGAAATATCGAAAGAACTTGAAGAAGCCTTACATGAACGCAGATATAACGATGCTGCGAAATTAATAGAATCCGGTCATAATCCGAATTACTATTACGATGGTAAAAATACCCCCCTATGCCGCGCATGCCAAGAATACGATGTAGTCGCAATTACCATCCTTGCGAAAGGCGGTGCAAACCCCGACATGACAGGCGAATTCGGCCATCCAATACAATACATTGATGACGCTTATGACGATTTTGAATTCGAAGCCTACAATCTGGCCCACGCTGTTCGCGGCCATTTCCTAAAGGCATTCGGATACGCTCCGGATGACCTTCTTTACACGAAAGACAACGGTGAAATCATCCGGTTCCAACCGCAAGAACAAGGCGTCTCCTTTCCACGGAGTCCCGGCAAATCTCACCACGAGTTAGCTCATGAACAATTAGAATTGAACAATCTGGCCGCTGCACATTTCGCACGATTGGACCGATAAAATGGCCACCTATTTTAAACCAGCAAAAGTCAAACAACGCCGTTACGGCCAGAAATTCGCTAATCCAAAATTTGTCCCTGGGCAACGCCAGAAGCGCCGCCGATCCGCACCGGTTCCTAAGCCCAAATGGTGCCGATAGCCGGGCAGGTTCAGATATGCATTACGACCAGGAAACAGAACTATCACTGTCTGAATTGCGCGAACAATGAGACGCGCTGTCCAATGACGAACAA
>JABSPG010000782.1 GCA_013214445.1 Ekhidna sp.
TCCAAACCGATCTAGTACTCGATCTGAGTCGACCCTGAATGTTTCCAAAGCAGCTGTTCCTAAATTATTCCTACCGACAAAGATTGCAGAAATACGAGAGCGGTTGAATATAGACCTCTCAAGCACGCCTACAGAATAGTTTTGGGCAGGTGAGATCTCTTTGGATGTGGCATCTTCACTAGTAATCATGTTTAGTGCTCCTACCCTCCATTTGCTTCCAATCTTCCCACTTAGTCTGGCACCCGCCAGAATGGGTACGTTCCTCTGAGTTTCCCCAGACCCTTGGATACCTATTCTCCTAGAGAAAAAAGGCCTACTTCTGGGAAATCCTCCATCAGCAAACAAGTCTTGATTTTCAAGAAAAAACTGTCTCCTTTCCGGGAAAAAGATTTCGAAGCGTTGCAGGTTAGTAACTTGTTGATCTACTTCTACTTGTGAAAAATCGGGATCAAAAGTTAGATCTAGGTTAAGAGAGCTAGACACGGCCACTTTTGCATCAAAACCTGCATTCAATTCGGATTGTGTGGGTTCTTGCTCTTCATGATTTCTAGAAGCACTTCCAGCAACGTAAGGGATTACTGTCAGATTCGGACCGTTTGATTTAGCTGGAACATCCCAATTGATGCGACCCGTAAAAGTTAGGTTACTCATTCTGTAGCCTTGCTTTACATTGATCCAGGAGGTCCTTTCATTTCTCTTAAGATTGTTTCTAAGAACCTGAATGTTCCATTGACTGGCATTATTGTATCGAATGGATTTGAAAGGAATAGAAACCTCTACCGACCAAAAGCCATCTCCCTTATGAACTGCACTGTACCACTTATTATCCCAATCGTCTCTGACAGATCCTCCAATAAGTACCAGACCTTCTCTTTGGACATTATTTGGGGTAACCTGAAAGGTGAAACCATTGGTGTTATCATTGTAGGGATCAATGTAAATTCCTACATTATCATTATTTCCCCATTCAAAATCACGTCTTCTGGTCGTTGAGATTGCTGGGCCTGGCAGACCGTCCCAGCAAATAATACCAAACAGGACCGCTTTATCCGTGTAGGTAATCATAAACTGAGTGCTGTCCACTGCGGGCTGATCATCTGTAGGGAAGGTTTGATAAAAACCACCTGCCTTTGGTAGCGTTTGCCAAACAGTCTCGTCTAGCTTTCCATCCAATACGATACTTTCAGTCGTGGATTCAATGTTGTATTCAACCTCACTAGGGAGGTTTTGAGCATTGAGTGAAAGATTTAAAACTAAAAGTAGGGGTGCGAGGGTCCTTTTAGTCTTGTTCATTTAAGGGTATTAAATGTTGGTCAGCAATTGACCGGAGAAAACTTCTGTTTGAATTGATACTAGGGTCCTTGTATATGTACGCAGATAGATCCGCAATTACTCCAGGTTTGTAGCCTAAATTCAGCGCGAGTTTTTCACAGAATCTTATTTCATTGGTGTGCACCTTACCGTCAGCTTTCATCATTCTTATTACATTGAATAAGTACGTAAATTTTTCTTCAGGTGGTAGGTCTTTCAATTTCGGAATAGGGCGAGGATTATTAACTATTTCAGCTGTCCTTTCTTCGGCAATTCCTAGGCCGTCAGCAATGAACATAATGAGCCGATATTCTTCCTCAGCTACTACATTATCTGCTTTTGAAAGGTGTGCTAAAATACTTATTTGGTCTTCATGCGATAACATGCCGGAAAGTTAGTTTAATTTGAGTAATACATGATAGGTCTTACATGACTGGTCAAAAAAATGTGTAGAATAATCGATGGACTATTTGTTTTTTCAAATAGAATGCATTTAGATTCGCATCTCTAGATGAAAATATCAAACAAATACTGGTGGTGGCATATAAGCAATACAACGTATTGACGAGCTACTGCTGTGTTTTAAAAAGAATATAAACCCTGACAGTTTCGTCAGGGTTTTTTTGTTTTTACTGATGAAAAAATTAAAAATAAAGACACGAGAAAAGAAGATTTTGGCAGATACCATCACTCCAGTGAGTATCT
>JABSPG010000783.1 GCA_013214445.1 Ekhidna sp.
CCAAATCTTTCGATGGTCCGTTCGTCATCACCTCTTGCTTGTCCTGTTCCACCAAATAAGTTGGCGACTAGACCAAATTCTTTGCTCATTTTAGAAACAATTCGAGCATTGACTTCCCATAGATCTTGGGCGGGAGCTGCTCCAGGGGCAGCAACAGGAGTACGACCGTCTCCCGGGAAGATCACGGCGGCATCTTGAGAGGTAGGCAAATGCCAGTACACAAATCCCAAACTCAGTGCAAAACCAGCATCTTCTGCTCGATCATTGTCCCAAGCATACATCCAAGTTCCAGGGGTAGGGTCGAAGGTCAAGAGAAGCTCGCCTGCAACCGTTTCTCTGTTTGATCTCACAACGAATGGATCGTCGAGGATATTTCTTAGCCTAGCAGGTGCTGGAGCATCGCCCGGTATCGGATCTACCAATGGTTTCTGATACATGAAGTTTGGTGCGACTTGAACCTTACCTAAGTTGTAAGTAAATCCAGTAAATACGTTATTGACGTTTCCTGATCCAAAATCCTTCAGTCTCCAGCCTGTAAAGGTCTGAGTGTAATCTCCGCCTGCTTGTGCTACAAGACCTCTAGAAGAGGCTTGACCGTACCAGTTAATTCTTTTACCCTGATAAGTAAGTTTCACTTTACCACCCCACTTGTCACTATTTTCTATTTCATCGGTGAAAACCTGATAATTACCGGCTTCTCCAGTAACTACCTGGAATTCACGTCCTACCAGCGGTGCACCACCCCACAATCCACCAACTTCAACACCTAAGCCTTTTATTTCTGTTTTACCATAAACAGAGGCTCTTCTTGTTCTTGGTTGCGGAACAGCTAATGAACTTACAGCAGAACCTGGTTCTTCCAAATCTTCATGAAAAATTCCAGTCACCTCTACGTTTTTAATGTTTGTAGTGTATTTCATTAGAATAGCAGGGTTAGCTCCCCACCACAATTCCGGCCCGTACGCAACTTTCAGACCGTCTAACTCTTTTTTACCTGTTATCTCAAATCCGTTTGGAGCTAGACCATTATAGATGTCAATATTAGGTCCGTAGTTTGCTTCTGGATACAAACCAAAAAAGTCTCCCTCATACCCCCAGTGATAATGACCTGTTCTATAGAATCCATCTAAAGTGAAATACTTATGATCCCAAGTGTAATCTGCTTGATACACGGCAAGACGCTCAGTTGTAGTGGCTAGATTACCATTTGAGGTGACAAAAGACTCAACCTGCCCTCTTGATTCGTAAAAAATTTCATTTATTGGGTTGGTAGCTACGTTTCCAAGAATGTTGAAGGTGACATTGGCTCTAATAGATGGATCAGGCTTTGCTTCTACTCCAACAAAGTACGATTCCATTCGATCGAATCCAAGTCTATCTGGGGTTCCGCCATTGCTAGGTAGGTTCGGATTTTCAGTAGTGATTAGATGACCTCCAGTCATAAATGTGGTGAATTCAGCTCGAATTCTATCTACTGAAATTTTGTCTCCTTTTTCTCCAGAAAGCGCTGCTTTATCGCCTCTTGCCCTTAACACTGCATCAAAAAGCTCTATGCCGTCAAAGTATTCATCTACATATTCAGCCGTCACTCCTGGAGCGTAAGGATCAAGTTCGTGTGCTTCTTTTAGTGCGTAATAGGCAGCTCTTGGATAAAGCGTATATAGTCCTGTCTCACTGGTAGGACCTTTTGCGCATATCCCAAACCATTCCTCGTTCATATTATTA
>JABSPG010000784.1 GCA_013214445.1 Ekhidna sp.
ACCGCCGTCTACGGACAGGTGCTCGGCGGCTTTCTTGCGAAAGTCTTCCAGTTTGCGCGGGTCATCACAGTGTACCCAGCGCGCGGTATAGACATTGACCGGCTCGTAGATCGCATCAACCTTGTACTCATCATTGGCCAGTCCATTCTTACTCCAACTGTCGTCTCCTCCTACCCCAATCTGTTTGTAATCGACATGAATCCATACCTTATCTTTGGCTTTGATATCTGTGGTATGTCGCTGCGCTTTGATACTTCCCGGATCAAAGTCCTCCATCGGATTGTGATGAGCCGAGAACCCAATGGTTTCATTGGCTGTAAATTGAATACCCCAACCATCTTGATTGATAAACTTCACATTCCTTACGTCAGTACGGTAGCCGTTTTCCTGCGGTCTTATGTAGGGCACATAGAAGTCTGAGACTTTTGCTGTGTAGCAACCAATGTACGCAGCGGTATTTCTATCCACATAGTTTTCAAAAGGTCCCTTGCCATAGTAAGAAACATTTTCATACTCTGAAGCAATCGCCAGACGCATGCCATAGCGAGGCATGAATTTCAATACCTCCGCATCCTCAGGAGTCAACTTAGCATCAACATTCAGAGTTCCGTTTGGCTTGACGGTGTAGACGATGGTATTCTTTGCCTTGAGTGCTGGATGATCGAACTCATACACAAGCTGAAACTCGTTCTTATTTAGCATCTTCTCAGGTGACGAATCCTCTGGTTTGGATCGGCTCATGGAAGTCAGGGTAAAGTTGTCGGCAGCTTTTCTGTACTCAAAGTATACCGAGTCTCCAGGTCGCTTATTTACTTTCCATGCTCCAAAATCATTATCAATGGGTGCTCTCCAGAAGTTCATTTCCATGGGCTCTAATAGCATCTCTTCCTCATCCCAAACGATTGATTCCAGGCCATACCCCTCATGGCTAAAGGTGTAACTAAAACCTTCCCCGGAGACGGTGTAGCCTCCAGTCTTTTTATTCTGCTTGACCTTGATTTTTCCTACCAAAGGCTCTTCAGCCACCTTAGTACCTTCTTGCAATAAGAACTGGTCTGAAGCTACGAGGTGCCCTGTATCAAGCATGGCTGTTGCTTTCGTTAGTCTTGCATAAAAATTGACATAATACTCTTTGTCTGCTCCCAGGCTTGTTTCCCATGTCAGACTTACCGAAGTACCACTTTGCGGAGCGATGGGGTCGATGGATAGCATCTGATCTTCCACTACGTCTCCATTTTCAAGCAGATGTACCGTGATTTCAACATCATTACTAGTTTTAAAGAAGTTCTCATTAAAAATGAAGTAGCTGTGCTTATTTATCTGCTGAAATAGAATGGGCTGATAGACTTTCTTGATCTCCCACACAGCAGGGTGTGGTGCTCTGTCCGAACCAATGATCCCATTGGCACAGAAGTTATTGTCATTGTAGACACCTTCTGGCTCAAAGTCACCGCCATAGCCATAGTATACCTCTCCTTCCTCCGTTTTCAGCTCCAGCCCCTGGTCCATCCAGTCCCAGATAAAGCCTCCTTGCGCTTGGGGTGTAGACCGTACCCATTCCCAATTATCTGCAAAATTTCCGTTGCTATTGCCCATGGCATGACTGTATTCACACCAGATAAACGGGCGCTTCTCCTCATCCGGCTTCTTTGCATCCAAAGCCAAGTGTTTTTCTTCAATCATTGGGATCTGGCGATACATCCAGCTAATCACGTCTGTAGTTCGAGGTTGGTAGTTGCCTTTGCCTGGTCTGCCCGATCGCTCATAATTTACCGGACGAGAAGGGTCGTACTCTTTAATCCACAGGTATGGATTCCGAAAATTGATTCCGTTTCCAGCCTCATTTCCCATGGACCATAAGATGATGGAAGGGTGGTTGATGTCCCTCTTCACCGTTCGCTGAATGCGATCCATATGCTGCTTCGCAAACATGGGCTCTTGTGCAAGCGTGAGGCCAACTTTGTACCCGTATCCATGTGATTCAATGTTGGCCTCATCAATGACGTAGATA
>JABSPG010000785.1 GCA_013214445.1 Ekhidna sp.
CGATTATTTTCTCTCTCCACAAATCCCATAGTAGGGTCATATGAAGAAAACTTTAGGTTTTCCTTTGCACTAGTAGCGTTGAATGGAGAGTTGTTCATATTGAACAAGTAGCCGCTGGTTGGATTTGTGATTTGGGGTAAATCTGCAAACGAATGATATCCATTCCTTGTTGTTTTAGAGGTATTTCCAGGTAGGGTGGATGCCCAATTGTATGCGGGATCTCTTTTTGGAAGTAGCCCATTGCTGATATAGAAAATATTCGATTCCTTGTCTGCGTATACAATATTGAAACTAGGTATCCTTATGTCTTTCAGAGCCTCCTTGAATTCTTCGAAATTCGTTGATTTGTTCATTTCATACCATTGTTCGATCGCTCGTATTTCATCAAATACGCTCATGTGAAAAGCGAAGCTTCCGCTGGCATTCTTTACAACAGGGCCATAGATAGAATAATACGCTTTCTTTTT
Source organism: Ekhidna sp. (assembly GCA_013214445.1). Lineage (GTDB taxonomy): Bacteria > Bacteroidota > Bacteroidia > Cytophagales > Cyclobacteriaceae > Ekhidna. Next base: position 468 of record JABSPG010000785.1, read on the forward strand.
AATGGGAATACTGAATCCTAATGGGGTCTTTACTCGCAGTTTGATTTTTTCACTCTCTAGGCTCAACCATTCATCATCTATCCAATACTGATTTTTATTGTCAGGATTTATTTCAAGTTGAAATACATCAACCTTATCCGGATAATTGACTGTATGCGCCCAACCCAAGTTTTCATTAGTTCCATGAAAGACTACTGGACCCCCTGGGAAAAGTCCGCCTAGCATGTTCCATCCTTCATCACTGACTAGGTGGGCCTCATACCAAGCAGCGGATCCTTCCAAAGGTTGATGCGAATTGATTGCTAAGTAAGAGTACTCATCAGCTGTTCTGTTTTTACTGATTGCAATAGCGTTAGAACCTTTGATTTGCGATGAAATGGATGGTGTTTTGTTTTCAAATAAATCGCTAATTGTTTTATCGGCACCATCCATTACAGCAAGTTGTAGCACATAAGCCTTGAATATGTCTATTTCATTCACCGGGAAGGCTTTTTTTAGGTGAACCTCTTCAGGATGGTGTCTGGCATAGGCATTCAGACCATTGGCATATCCTTTGACGATGGCCATAAATTCGGGAGTGACCTTTTCGATGTTAGCTCTCACAATCTCTTCACAGCGAAGTAGACCAACCACATAGTCAACAGTAGCTCCCGTCTTGCCGAGATGTTTTCCAAGCATTTGTTTTGCTCCCAGCATAGTCAGCTGTATGGTATTGAAATCATCTTCTGAATGAGCCCAAGCTAACCCATAGGCAACACCTGCATCGGTAGGCGAATAGATATGAGGAACACCCCATTGATCCCTGATTATCTCGATTTTCGATGGATCTTGAGCAGGTAGGAGTAGAGCATAAACAATGCAAAGAGAGAATGCAAATACTTTTATTCTGGCCATCTTATGGTTTCATCATCTGAAAATTGTGTACCCCACTGAATTTCCTCGAGTATGTCACTTTGCAGCCAAAAGTTAACAGCATTGGACTCTGAAGAAAGAAGTTTTTGATCAGGTTCGTCTTCTGTGGATAGGTCTTCTATTTCTAGATCCGTGAATCCAAGCAGTTCGAGTTCTTCCATCAATTCTTCGGTGCTAAGGCCTATGAGAGAAGAGCCTTGTAATAAGTAGTCTTCTGATGAAACCCCGATAATCATTAGTCTATATCCTTCTGCTTCTTCAAAGCTTAAATCAAGTCGTAAAGGATGGTACTCCCAAGCATCACTCTTGTCCTGTTCATCCTCATCGAAATATGTAAATTCTTTATGACTTGCCGGACCAAGAATAGACTCAACTTCTTCTCGTGACATTCCAAATTTTATTTTACCAAGACCAATGCCAGGCTTTATTTCAATTTCGTTTTTACTCATTGCTAGTTTCTCATCGGTAAAGTTGTTTCTTGATTGGTTAATTAGGTAGTTCTTGACAATAAAAAAGGGATGCTTACTAACATCCCTTTTCTCTTTTCAAAAACTTGTCTCGTCCTGAAATAGCGTTACACAAAAAGTGACGTTATGAAGAAGAACAATGATTTTCAGTATGTTAAGCGAAC
>JABSPG010000786.1 GCA_013214445.1 Ekhidna sp.
ATAGCTTGAAGAATCTACACAACAATGGCAATTACCTGCTACAACTCGTTAATGAACTCTTAGACTTCAGAGCAATTGATCAAGGTGGCATAAAATTGAAAGTTGCCGAAGGTAATTTCGTTTCATTCTGCAAGGAAATCTACCTATCCTTCTTAAACAGGTCTGAAACCCAAACTATCTCCTACTCATTTGTAAGTGAATCTACCAACATTGAACTCTGGTACGATCGTGATCAACTTGAAAAAGTCTTCTTCAACCTGCTGTCTAATGCGTTTAAAAACACTCCTGCTGGTGGAAAAATCAGCCTTACCCTGAAGGAAACTTCAGAAGAAGTATTGGCCATTGTTGAAGACACAGGGCATGGAATTTCAAAAAGTAATCTTATTGAAGTGTTCAAGAGGTTCTATCAGAAAGACAATGACCCAACACTGGGAGAGCACGGATACGGCATAGGTCTTTCAATCGTTCAGGAAATTACACAGCTTCACCATGGTGCCATTTCCGTCGAAAGTGAAGAAACTAAAGGAAGTAAGTTCACGCTTCGGCTCAGAAAAGGCCGTGAGCACTTCACTGAACAAGATTTAATACAAAGGTTCCAAAGTAGTGAAGCACTGTCAGGTTATCAAACTGACAGTCATATTCTGAATGTCACTGAATCAGTAAACAGCAATGATTCTCAAATTTTAATTGTTGAGGACAATCCGGATATCAGAGGCTTTTTGGTAAACATACTTTCGGAAAGCTACAGCTTACTTGAAGCCACAAATGGGGATGATGCATATGCAATGGTCAAAGAACAACTGCCTGACTTGATCATTTCAGATGTAATGATGCCTGGAATGGATGGCATCAGTCTTACTCGCACCTTAAAAACAAATCCAATTACCAGTCACATACCGATCATCCTGCTAACGGCAAGAACATCAACCGTTTTTAAAAAAGAAGGATTTGAAACAGGAGCAGATGATTACATAACTAAACCTTTTAGCGCATCCCTTCTGATTACCAGGATCAACAATATTCTTTTATCTAGAGAAAACCTAAAGCAGCATATCAGAAATGAAATAGCCGTCCGCCCAAATGATCTCAATCTTGGCTCACCAGATGAGAAGTTCTTGAAAGACTTGACTAAAGTGATAGAAAAAAATCTGGATAATTCTGAATTAAATGCGGAACTGGTATCTACTGAAATGGGCATGAGTCACTCTGTCGTATACAAAAAATTAAAAGCGCTTACCGGATTAAACCTTGTGGAGTTTGTGAGAGACTATCGATTGCAGCAAGCCGGGCAGATGCTCCAAAAATTTGGATTCTCCGTGGCAGAAGCATGCTATAAAGTAGGTTTTTCTGACAAGAAATACTTCAGCCAAATCTTCAAGAAAAAATTTGGGATTACACCTAGTGAGTACGGGAAAAGCGTAAATCAGTAGTAATTCCGAAAATCCCCCCCATCTCTGCTGATTTTTTCATCTTCCTCTAGTGGACCCTTGGCCACTTTTGGACTATGAATTTTCTCAAGGCAAAGAAAGAGCGCATAAGAATAACATTGATCGTTTTTGGACTTTTCTTCCTGTTTAGTCTCATCCTATTCAATGCAATTGATCTATTCTGATTTAACACTAAATCGTATGAACCACAATGACTACAGATACCAAGCATCGAAAATCATTCTATTGATTTTAGGAATTATTCCATTTATGGTCTCTGGTCAGAGCCAGATTAATGGAAAGGTGTTTGCCTCAGACACTGGTGAAGAGTTACCGGGGGCCACTGTGTCAATCAAAGGCAGTACCAGCGGCACCATCACAGACATCTATGGGAAGTTTTCCGTTTCTGCAAAAGCAGGCGATGTTTTAGAAATTTCGTTTGTCGGTTTTATTTCAAAAACGATTACAGTAACTGCCTCAAACTCACTCGTGATACAATTAGCACCTGATATTGAGGCACTGGAAGAAGTAGTAGTGGTGGGCTATGGAACACAGAGAAAAAGCGACATTACGGGTTCGGT
>JABSPG010000787.1 GCA_013214445.1 Ekhidna sp.
ATAACATCCGCATCCAGATTAGACTTGGATCCATTCAAGAAACCATCTTGAAAATCACTCCACACACTACTCCCCCCTGATGTTTGATCTACACACCCCTTGACCTTTTTTTCAGGGTTTTCATTAACCCATACTTGCCAGTTCGGAGTAGTAATTTCTTCGTCCCTACTTACTCGAAGGAGACTTTCATTTTCACCGTATGAGATTCTGAGACTGGGACGCATAGTCAACCCATTTCTTTTCCTAACCGCCAAGTTAGAGCTTTCTTCTTTCAACTGAAAAAAGTAAAGATTCACCCCAAAGAACCCCTTCCCTTTCACTTTTACATAACATGCTCTTATACAAGCTCCTCGGATTGGTTTGATTCATTTGCCCTGCGGGTTGTATAAGCATATTATGTAAAGTACGCATAGCGTTACACGTGTCAAGTTCAGGGCTTCTTTGGTTTCGATTTACGCAAAAGCTGACGTTTTTTTGATGGAAGTGCGCCTGGCTAAAAACGTCCTTTTTTGTAGGATCTCCCTGGGCGTGCTTCGAGCAAAAAAATGATCCAGGGTTGAAGGGATGGAAGATCCCTGGGTTAAGCGTGGGACAGGTAAAACAGCCTTGAGCTAGCGGTGGCCAGCCACGGCCTGTGCGATGGGTTGCGGCGGCCCTCTGCGGATGCCACTGCCAGCCTGCCGGGTAAAGACCGAGGAACGAGGACGACCGGGAGTGCCGTTAGGGTGCTGGCAGTGGCCGCAGGGCCGCACTAACTAGGGCTGAGGTTTTCTTTTTTGCCTACCTGCCGGAGGCTTTTAATTCAATTGAAAAAGAAAAAGGAACAGCCGTGAGGAGTACCGCAGAGAACCGACTGGAAGCAAAGCCATGGAGCGAAGCGGTGGAGCCTGTAAGGATCACCATGGTGTGCTGCAAGGAGTGTGAGAGAGGACACGGACGAACACCGCTTTTCCTGTGTTGCTGCCTTAGCAGCAAAAGCGGGTTGGATTGTGGGAACTGGGGCGGACTTGTGCGGTGGGTTCATCTGAGCGGATGGAACTGGTCGAGCGACTTTTTCAGGTCCTGCATACTCACTCGTTTGTAGCGTTCTGTACTGTTGATGTTGTTGTGGCCAGCCATGTACTGCACTTCAATAATATTCTTTTCCTCGATCCATAAGGCGATTACTGAACTTCTCACATGCATTAGATTCTTGTACCTGGGATAGCGTTTTCTTAGCTGCTTATTCAAGTCACAGACTAACTCTTTTATTCCTGGACTCTTGCCTGTACTCATGATTAATTTCCGGCAGACGTCCCTGTCGTTTGGTAACGCTGCTTTCTCTCTGATCTGTGGGAGTATTTCGGTTATGTATTCTTGCAATGGTAAGATTTGATGGGCTTCTAATTTCAGGATTCTTCTCATTGCCCTGCCGGTCTTTTTGATGTAAACCGTCCCTTTGTGCAAGTCAATGTCTCCGGGTTCTATCGCTTCCAATTCGTCTAATCGCATGGCCTGATAGATCGCTAAGCCAAGTAAGATTTTGTTTCGCTTCTGGACGATGGTTTTGGTTGGATATTCAACATAGATCGTGTTGAGTGCTTTCTTGTTGAGCAGGTCACTTGGCAACTGGTAAGTGTCTCCTTTGATATAGAGCCTTCTCGCTGGATTTCTGGCTATCTCATTTCTGCCCTGCAGGTATTCATAATAGTATTTCACTGCCCGGATGTAGCAATTGAGTGTATGGGTACTGATTTCTTTTTCCTTCAATTTCTTCACATAACTCAGTAAATCCACATACTCACACGTCTCAACAGTCAGGTTTTCATTTTCCAGCCACTTCATAAAATACTCCTGGTAAAACAGGTAATCGCCTAACCCGGTCGGGTGCTTGATGCGCTTCTGCAGATATTTTCTAAAGCTCATAACTCAGGTGTAAATACGTCTGTGTGCTTCTGATCCGTTGGTGTCCTAAAAACTGGCTGATGTTCTCGATCCCCATTCCTGATTCTAGCAGATGCGT
>JABSPG010000079.1 GCA_013214445.1 Ekhidna sp.
TGGAAAATAACATTCGAAGATTCAAAAGGTCAGCATACTGAGGTCTTCACTGACTTGATTGTCTGCAATGGGCATCACTGGAATCCTCGCATGCCTGAGTATCTGGGAAAGTTTGAAGGACCGTTCTTACACTCCCATGACTTCAAAAACGCCGCTCCATTCAAAGACAAAAAAGTGCTGGTCATTGGTGGTGGCAATTCTGCGTGTGATGTGGCAGTAGAAACCAGTCGCGTCAGTAAGAAAACCTCCATCAGTTGGCGGAGGGGATACCGAATTATTCCTAAATTTTTCTTCGGAAAACCGTCCGATATTGTGGGTTCGGGGATGACCTGGTTGCCAGTCAAGATCAGAAGTTGGCTGTCCCAATTCCTAATAAGAGTACTTATTGGACCAAATACTAACTACAAACTTCAAGAACCCAATCACAAGTTTGGGCAAACGCATCCTACGATCAATGATGAGCTGCTCTATCGCATCAGGCACGGAAAAGTTCACCCCAAAGTCGATATTGAACGACTGGATGGAAAGGTGGTACACTTCAAGGACGGTAGCACAGAAGCATTTGACGTAATCATCGCCTGTACAGGGTTTATTATCTCGCACCCTTTCTTAAATCCATCACTTGTTAACTATTCGGAAGGACCTGTGCCTCTATATTTGAAAATGCTGCATCCAAGTCTTTCAAATCTGTTTTTCATTGGGTTATTTCAACCACTGGGATGCATCTGGCCAGGAGCAGAGCTGCAGGCCAAGATTGTGGCAAGGCAACTTTCTGGAAAGTGGAAAAGGCCAGTCAACATGGAAAAGCTGGTACACAAAGAAGTGACTCATCCGCACTATCAGCAACTCAAAACGCCCAGACATACCATAACTGTGGATTACCATCTTTTCAAAAAAGAACTACTGAAGCAATTGCCAGCAAGCTATCTATCCAAAGAGCCTAAGACTTTGGTCGAAGGGTAGAATTAGTGTAACCGAGATCTACTTCTCCAAAAAACAATTTATCGATTTATGATTACTCTATGTAAACCCTTTTCAACTCAGTAAACCAAGCCCTAGAGAACAGTAGCTTTTTTGAAATAAAGCTCATTCCTAAACTTACTCTTCTAATTCCCATTACAACAAAGCAAGTGAATAAATATAGAACGGCTGGCGTTCCATAGCTATGGAAGAAGTTTATATTAAAACTCAATAAAAGGACCAGAAAGGTTATAGGAATTGTCATCAAAATATAAAACAAATATCTATTCATAGTGATCCACTTTAGTATTGTGTAGAATTTAGACCATTGGTTGCACTTTAGCAGTGAAATAAAAAGTACCGAAGGGCACGATGGAAGCTAGAATCGCTAGAAAAGTGATCTTAAAATTCCATTTGCCTTGCAGCAAAAACTGCAAGGTTGCAAGAATGTACAGGACAAACAACAACCCGTGAGCCATACCGATTACCTTATTTGGGCCTGGCATATCATAGTAGTATTTCAATGGCATAGTGATCATTAAAATCAACAGAAAAGAAATGCCCTCCATATGGGCAAGTAATCTGAACCTTGTTTCTTGAGTTTCCAACATAAGTTGATGATTTAGCTAGCCTCTTTGGCGACCTCTGCAATCGTTTTTTCGATCTGATTTTTCATCTGATCAAAAGTAGCATAGCCATGAGCCACCATAAAAAGTTGATCCTGATGAAGTAGTACGATTGTGGGATATCCCTGCACTCCCCATTGCCTATTCAAAGTAAACTCATTGTTTGTTTCATAGCGTATGTCCTCACTCTCAAACCTTGACTTAAACTTTTCAAAATCGACTGATAGCTTCTCGCAAATGCTTCGATAAAAATCGACGCATTTTGGATCCTCAGAATGCACATAAAACTTTCGTTGAATTTCCTCAAAGAACTCCATCTCTTGATCTCCCACGAGAGACCTTGCTGCCACCACTGCCCGACAAGAGGGTTCGGTATCATAGTCGAATTCATTTAAGTCCATCAGCTTATATCCAAAAGGTTGGCCACTCATTTCTGTCACGTGACCCCAGTGTTCTTTTAGAAAGTCTTTCATTTTATCATCCCAAACATCTCCACCACCAGGTCGCAGACCACCTACAAGCACACGGTAACCTACTTCTCTATCCCGATAGTAATCACGCAATTGAATTAGAGCCGGGCTAATGCCCCAACACCACGAACACATGGGATCTCCCACGTAAATTATCTCTGTCTTACCGGTCAATTTGTTCTGACCGATCGATTGAAGTTCATCGATTGTAGAAGGTGTGCAGATGCCGGTTTCCGGATCACAATAAGGATTCATATCATGGAATTTCAACCAGAAACATAGGCTTGGTTAAATAGGTTCTAAAGGATTTTGCCTTCATTTATGAAACATATCATTTATAATTACGTCTTCATTTAAGAAACTAATAACTGAACCCGATGAAAGGTACACATCTAGGTGAATTTCAAGAGATCGTGATGCTATGTATTCTCATTTTGAATGAGAATGCCTACGGAGTGACTATCCAAGAGGAAATAGACAAGCAAATGAAACGAGCCATCAGTAGGGGTGCACTGCATACTGCACTAACACGGCTAGAAGAAAAAGGCTTTATCCGATCTCACTATGGAGAACCTACTTCTGAACGGGGCGGAAGGCGAAAGCGCTTTTATGAAGTCTCTACTAAGGGTCTGGAGACACTGCAAGAAGCAAAAGAACTCCGACAGGGAATGTGGCAACTCATCCCGAAACTCAACTAATTTCAAAAAAGGACTAAACTAAATGGGCTATGAAACACAAGGACATCCCAAATTTTGCTTATAAACTTTTTCAATGGTTTTGTAAAGAACCTCTCTTCGAAGAACTGGAAGGAGATCTGGAAGAATCTTTCACCCGAAATGTAGAAAAAGTCGGTCGAAAAAAGGCTCGTCGAATTTATACCAAAGAGGTCATAAAAATGCTCAGACCATCTGTTCTCAGGAGGCCATCATCAGGACCTGGCTATCAGATCGCACTGCTTAGCAGCTATATCACCATTTCAGTTAGAAATCTAAGAAGACAAAAGCTCTTTTCGTTCATCAACATGTTCAGTCTTTCGGTAGCTATGTCTGCCGGACTACTGGTGATCGGCATGATTTCAGACTTGATGAAGTTTGATGAATTTCACGAAAAGAAAGACGAAATATATCGCGTTATCTCCACCCCCATTGTGCAGGGAAATGAACGCAAAACCAAAGCCAGTTCACCTAGATACCTCGGCGAAGAGTTGATCAGACAAATCCCTGGAGTGCAATTAACAAACTTGGGAAGACGGATGCAGGGCTTGGCAACTGCAAATGACAAAAGCCTTGAAGTAAGTGGGATCTATGCAGATGAGCACTTCTTTGATTTTCTTTCTTTTGAACTAATCAGTGGGAGTGCCAATTCACTAGCCAATCCATACAATATATTACTTTCAGAAAGCTTTGCTCAGAAGACTTTTGAAGGACAAAACCCCATAGGTGAAACCATAACCATAGAAAATCTTGGCAGCTTTCAAATTGCCGGAATTGTCGCGGATCCTCCCCAATTCTCCCATATTCAGTTTGAGGCAATTGTTTCCATCAATTCCACAGATCAACTTTCGACACAAGGTTTTATAGAAGCTACTCATGATGAATGGGAAACACTTTATCGCTACTACAACTACATCTATCTGCCAGGCAATGAAGCCAAAGAGCGAGTAAAAAACTGGCTGGCACAGTCAGCACCCAATTTCTTCAAAAACTCCGAAAAATTCACTGCTACTTTCGAACTACAACCCATCCATAAAATCGTTCCGGGACCAAACATCAGTGATTCAATCGGCCCTAAAATGATTTACCTACCCATCATTATTTTGAGTGTGATTGCCGCTGCAATTCTGCTTTCCGCCATTTTCAATTACACCAATCTGTCTATGGCTAGATCGCTTCGTAGGGCTAGAGAGGTTGGGGTAAGAAAGCTAAGTGGAGCTTCAAGATCGTCCATTGTTGGGCAATTTACCATAGAGGCCATCGTATTGTCTCTTCTATCACTATTTATTGGAGTTATAATCTTTGCGTATCTAAGAGAAGGGTTCATCAGCCTACTTCCTAGGGCAGAGGAAATGGTAAGCCTTGAACTATCGGCACAGCTTATCCTGCTTTTTGTTGCATTCGCAATTGTAACTGGTCTCATTGCAGGACTTAGCCCTTCTCTGTTCTTTGCCCGACTTAGCTCGCTAAATGCGCTTAGATCAGGGAAGGTTTTGAAGGCCCTTTCTGGAATCAATCTGAGAAAAGGGTTAATTGTGTGCCAGTTTACCCTAAGTATCATTTTCGTCATGGCGGTGGTCATCACACAAAAACAATACACTTATTCTGTAAATAAGGATCTTGGTTTTGACAGAGAGAATATCCTCAACTTATCCATGCAGGGAAATGACCCTGAAGTCCTCCGAGCCGAGCTGATGAAACTCCCTGAAGTGTCAGAAGTGTCCTTTTCCTCCTATGTGACAGGTACTGGAACATGGAATAGTCTACAACTGGTAGATAAAAGAAACGAAGACAGCATTTGGGTACATCAAATGTTTGCAGATGAGCGCTATCTTCAAAACCTAAACATGAAGCTGGTTGCAGGAAGGGATTTTTATGACGGGGAAAACAGAGCCAATGAGACCTCTATGATTGTCAACGAATCCTTTGTCACCAACTTTGGTCTGGGTACGCCCAGTGAAGCGCTGGGTACAGTCTTCCTTATAGCAGGCAATAGCGTGGAAATTGTAGGAATCGCCAAAGATTTCATCTACGCCAACCTGGAGGAGCCCATCAACAGTTTTGTAATTAGGGGAGGAAAAAACTACCAGTATGCAAATTTGAAAGTCTCAAGCGTTGACGCTATTGCGCTATTAGATAAGGTGGAGGCAGCATGGGAGTCAGTAGACAGCAAGCACCGAATGGAAGCTTCTTTTATGGATCAGGAAATAGCCGAGTACTATCAATTTTTGCAGCATTTCATGAAGGTCTTTGGTTTTGTGGGTTTCCTCGCCATATCCATTAGCTGCCTGGGATTATTTGGTATGACAATATATGCCACCCAAACACGAATGAAGGAGATAGGTATTAGAAAAACGTTTGGTGCTTCGGAACAAACATTGGTGTATCTGCTGTCTAGAGGATTCATGAAAATGGTAGGCCTGGCGATCCTGATTGGGACCCCAATCTGCTATGTGATTTTCGATCGATTCATTCTTGCTCAAAACGTGTACCGAACCCAAATAACCTTCGTGGAAGTAGGCGGGAGTATCTTGTTTTTAATGACCCTTTGTATCGCAACAATTATTACGCAGACCTGGGGTGCTGCAAGGACAAACCCTGCAAAGGTTCTTCGGGATGAATGACCAATCACCGAGATGCTAAATAGGTGGAAGTTCAGGGTACGGTATGATCGCCTCGATGAGTAGCATCACCCCGCTCTTGGTCAGAAGGGTAAGCGTGATCAGAATGCTGCTAATAATTAGGGCTACACCTACATTATTCTGTCGGATTTCTTCAAACTCATCGATTGGGGTCAGCTTGCTATACAGGAATGTGCTGATCAGTCCAATCAAGACCGTGGCAGTATAGGCGATTGCGATGTAGATAGCACCAGTAGAAATGTATTCAAAAGCCAGTCCAAAACTATCTGAACGCTGGTTTAGAAGCCGGAAGGATGAAATTAGCGGTTGTACTATGCCACTGATCATAATGCCAACCGACAGAATAATTGCAGCGGTGAAGATGCTATAGGCGAGATTGTAATCCGCGATCTTGTAGTATCTGCTGCCGACCCACTGTACGATCTTAAAAGTCAATGCAAGAATGAAAATTCCTATTGTAATCGCTGATATGATCTCAATTATCCCTAATAGCGCAATGTTTCCGTTCATAGTTACAAGTTATCATTTACCAAGGCCACCTTCCAATAATTCACGTTGTTTGAATTCGGGGGAAGCATTCCAATTTGCCAGTCTTTGCCGGTAGTTTCCCAAAAATAGTAGTTCTTGCCACGGTGCTTCAAATGATCACCAACGGCAGGTATACTTAGTGCCAACATAGCATGAGCATATTCATCACTGATTACAATCATGGGATCAAAACCAACCTTCTCAAGCATAGCATAAATCAATACAGACCGTGTATCACAATCTCCGTAGAGCGTATGTAAAAATTCGTATGGAGACAATATCCCCAGGTCAATATTGCCCACACATGGGTTTCCCTTATTGTCAAAATCTGCACAGTCTTTTGACCGCACATAGCTGTAGGAGATATCTTGCACAAATGAGACAATCAAGTTTGCGAATTCCATACTGTTGAGGCCCTCCTCAATGGAAATGTACCGAAGTGAATCAACTAAAAAATCAAGTTGACTGCCACTTTGAACCACCAGTTTACCATAAACATCTCCCCAAAAATTTTCATAATTCACAAGACTTGAAGCAATGGTATTTCTTCTCTGACCAGAGACGATGCTCAAAGAATCTTCTGAGTAATAGGAGGTGCAAAAAGAACTCCTCAACGACTTACTATGCCAACTGCGTTCATGCAGTCGATCCAATTTTTCATTTTGTACAATAAAGCCATCCTCACATTTGATGGTGTTCTCTGTCATTTTGCTGAACCTCTCTATGATTGCCGAAATGACCACAAAAGTCAAATACACATAGATAAGTCCTTTTAAAAATTTTCTCATGTACTTAAATATCTATAAAGACATTTATTAAAAGAATACAATTTATTAATTTCCCATTCCTACTGCATGATCGCATGATTTATTATACAATTTATACCAGCACCCCAGTAGAAAAGATCACTGAAAGTGTTCTTGATAACATCACGGAAGTATCGATGAAATGGAACAAAGAGCACCAAATTACTGGAATGCTATTAGCTCTTGAAGACCGCTTCATCCAGTTTTTAGAGGGAGATGATGAGGAAGTAAAGAGCATCTTTGAAAAGATCAAAGAAGACAAAAGACACAACAACGTAATCAGAAAAATACAAGGCTATTCAAATGATCGTGTTTTTCAGGAATGGTCCATGGGTTCATGGATGCTTTCAAATCAAGCGTTGCAAGAACTCTCTGCAATGGATGATTTAAAGGGATTTCTTCAAGATCCTGTAAATGCGAGTCTTCAGTCAGCCAGAATGGTCACCATGATGAATAATTTGCTGAAAACCTGGATTGCACATGAACCCGAGCGAACCAAAAAACTAAAAGGTTAAGACAATTTTCATTTTTTTGCTAACTTGATAGGTACTATTCAACCTCTATATGATCTACTACCTTATCTATACAAGCACCCCTACTGAACCCATCACGCAGGAGATGATGGAGAATATTATTGCTGCATCCCAAAAAAGGAACTGGAAAAACGGAATCACGGGGATGCTTTTGGGAATAGAGGGAAAATTTCTGCAGTATCTGGAGGGCGGAGAAGAAGAAGTTAACGACACGTTCATAAGAATATCAAAGGACGCACGTCACAAAAAAATCAACAAATGGGTGGCGGGCTTTTCGACAGAGCGAATATTTTCTGAATGGTCCATGGGGTCATGGATACTTAGCAACCAAGAATTGGCCCAGCTGACAGCCTCAAAGGATATCAAGGAATTCTTAGATGACCCGGTAAACGAGGCACTACAATCGAAAAAATTCATCGCCATGATGAACAATCTACTGCAGACCTGGATCGCACATGAAGCTGAACGTCAAAAAAAAATTAATGACAAGCTGTCCAAATAATGGTGTGATGAGCGTCATATCAGAAAAAGAAAAGCTTGCCACACTACTCCTATTTGTCTCTGAAGAGTCCTCACAGGATACCAATTCTTTCACACAACTGCTAGGGTTTTAGAAAGGTGATGGATTTGGCGGAACCTCCGAAGAAGAATGTAATCACAAATTACCTATTCCGTTGGCCATAAGTGTGGCTAACAAAGGAATAATAGACATGATTACTATTTCTACGGTAATGATCTTTCTGATCAATGATGCATTGGTTATATGAAGAAATTCTGGAGGATCTTCCTTATACTTCTTTTTGTGCTTGAAGAACCAAATGGTGGGATAGAGTGAAAGCAAGCCCACCACAATGAACAAAGAAAACTTGGTAAGGAAGATCACATTCTCAGAATAGTACTGCTCCCCTTTACCCAAAAGAAACCAGTTGAGCATTCCCGTGGAAACCACGACAATAGCGGCTAATCCGTACAAGCCGTCTATTCTAAGCAACCGCTGCAATTGCTTCCAAGTCAACTCTGATTTTACTTGTGTTAATTCCATCACCAAACACACGACGATCACAATGACAAAAAGAATGTGGACATACGTGTTTATTGCCAAATTGAGCATAATTCCAAGGATGTGTTTATTTAGGATACTAACTCATTTCACATACTGTCTAACTAGCGAGAGCACGCCAAATAGCGGGCCCAAAGCTAAGCATAGGAATATGTAACGACCATCCATCCGAATGGACAGATAGCTTAACAACTGAATACTGAAAATTGTGATCGTAAAACCAATATTATTCACTAAGGTAAGGGCCGTCCCTTTTAAAGATGGATTGGCCCGCTGAGCGACCAGCGAACTAAATAAAGGTGAATCCGCAATAACCACCATCCCCCAAAAGAGGAGAAAAACTAGAAATATCGTAGGGGTAAGCTGCATTGCAAACGGGGATAACAGGCAGCATACGCCCGAAAGCACAAGGAATGTCCTCGCGGTTCTTTGTGCTCCGTATCTTTCCGAAATGTACCCTCCAATGAAGCATGCAATGGTGCCCACGGCAATCACCATGAAAGACTGACTTGACAGAAGGTTTAGTTCTTCTCTAGAAGCATCGTTTTGCAACAGCAGGAATGGAACAAAAGCCCAAAAGGCATACAGCTCCCACATGTGACCAAAATATCCAAAGGCAGCCGATCGAAAAGAACGATCTTTAAAGACACTTCCTATTTCAGAGAAATTGGGCTTCAATCCAATCTTTCGGTACGGTCCCTCCCCAACAAAGAGCTTAATCAGGAGTCCACCAATGACCGCTAATCCCGAGGTGATCCAAACCACCATTTCCCAGGATACCCCAGCATCAAAACTGGCTACCAAGTGTGGGAAAGCAGTACCTAGCACTAACGCACCTACAAGAAAACTGAGGGCTTTTCCCAGACCCTTTTCATAGTAGTCTGCAGCAATCTTCATTCCCACAGGATAGATACCTGCCAGAAAAAATCCGGTTAGAAAGCGGAAGGAAAGAACTCCATAAAAAGAAATATCTAAGACCAAACAAACATTGGACAGAGCTCCCAAAAACGCACTAATGAAGAAAACGGTAGAAGGATTAAAACGATCCGCTATGGTAAAAATGGCATAGAAAAGTGTCCCCAAAATGAAACCAAACTGAACTGATGAAGTCATGATACCTACATCCGAGGGAAGAAGGTTGAGCTTGTCTGCCAAATCAGGCATTACCGCATTACCGGCGAACCAAAGTGAAGTGCAGAAAAATTGTGCCAGCACAATTGTTGGGAGAATATGTCTTGCAGGAGCACTCATGCAAAAAACCAAAAGTCTGAAACCGGTTGCTTGCCCCAGTCCTGAAGCTGTTTTCTTATACTGATCTTGTCTTCCGGTGAAGTCACCACAATGATTATTTGGGGATTTTGCAAAGAAGGGACTACATCGAAATGCTCCATCTTAATACCATAAACATCCTTTCCAATCTTGCGCTCATTGTCACAGACCCAATGAAAGGTATCCTCCTCCTCAAGAAGCAGTTTTGCCAGATCCTTACCATTCCTGCCAGCACCCCAAAGCAGAAGAGGTCGATCTCTGTCTCGATCTATCTGATAGAAGTAGCGAAGCTTCATTCCAAAGTATCGATTGTCTTTGTACTCTTCCCAAGTTCTTGAGATTCGGTCAGATCGATCCCGCCAGTAGTGAAGTATTTTGTCCAAACCATGGACCTGCAATCCATTCTTGTAGAACCTGAAGCAGAGATCATAATCCTCCGGATACACTTCAGGATTGAAGCCGTCCACTGCATCAAAATCATCTTTGTGAATAATCCAGCAGTGAGATGGAATAACACACTCCTGATAGATTTCCTGATAGTGTCGCTCTTCTTTAGCTACCGAATTGAGCCACTCTTCATATCTGCGAAACCCATCACCTACCTCCCCTTTTTCCACAAAATGTTCCGTACCGCCAGCAACAATATGACCTTTTCCATATTTCAGCCATTCCCGCACCAACACCTCCAACTTGTCATCTGGCATGTAATCATCCGAGTCCATTCTATTGATCAGCGCTCCCTTGGCTTGCGCATAGCCTTCCTTTAGGGTTGGAATTAGTTTCTCTCTTTCACTATCAAACACTCTGATCCGATCATCCTTGTCTGCATACCATCTTAGTATATCCGGTGTTCGATCTGAAGAATGATCATTAATGGCAATGAGTTCCCAGTTTTTATAGCTCTGTCGGATCACAGAATCGATGCACTTCGGCAGGTATGATGCTGTGTCTTTTGCTGCCAATATGATTGAAACAAGCGGTTGATCCATTTACTCCTTTAGGTTTTTGCTCCAGTATAGATGTGCATATCGATCTACTGGGAGTCCTAAATTAAAACGAATAAACATATTGATGTCAAACCAGGCAACTTTGAAGGGGCCATGGTCTACAAATCGTCTGGGAGAAGTCTCAATCTTTGATTTGATCAGGGCAAGATGACCTTTCTTAGAGAGCGCTTTGCATAGATATGCTGCCTCCATCAACAATTTATGAGGTACACCTCCGATGGCCTGTAATACCGACCGCCTCGCAAAAATGGCTTGATCTCCGTAAAAGGTTTTGTCCAAGCGATATCGAATTCTGTTGACTAGGGTAAATGCTTGCAGCTTCCAATCCGGATTTTCAAATGAAAATTCGAATGCCCCTCCTACAACGCGTGAATCTTCCATCTTCTCCAAGATCAAGAGATCAAAATGATGAGGCAGTCTGGTGTCGGCATCCAAGAACAAGACAATGTCAGCGCAGGCCTTTTTGAAGCCGAAATTCAGACTTTCGTACTTCTTCATGGAAAACTCCGGCTTATCGAAAGACTGTACGGATAGCTCTGAAACGACATCCAAGGTTCCATCGGTACTCCCTGCGTCTACTACTATGATTTCAAGCAAATCACGATCTGCAGCCATACTTGTGGTATGCTCGATGATTGCCGCAATGCTTTCCTCTTCATTGAGAGTTGGGATGATCACCGAAATCACAGGCTTATTCACTCTTACAGTTTGCCTAAATGCGTATGCTTAAACCCTTCACTAAACTTCAACCCATACCCTAAGATGCGATCCATGCTGGCATGGCCAAAGAGAATGACACCTGCTAGCTGTAAATCTTGAAGACCTAACCGCATCCCTAAGATGCCAATGATGATGGCAATTCCCTTGTGATGAAAAAGGTTGTATGACATGGCCCCCACTCTTGCATTCATAGCATATCCGATCATTCCTATGTCTGGCACAAGAATCCAAACCAGATACACCCACCACTCGTATTCAAGAAAGGAAAAGAGAAAGATTGATAGAAGGAACATAGCCAGTTCCTCAGTTTTGATGAGCGTTTTCATATGCTGTAAGAAGTATCCGAAGATACTATTTACCGAACATCTTCACCAGTGCTTGTTCTCGGAATTCAAAAATCCCCTTCAGTTGTCTCTTTACAAAAAGCTTTTGGGCA
>JABSPG010000788.1 GCA_013214445.1 Ekhidna sp.
ATTTGTATCTACAGACAGCACTTCCTCAACAAATGACAGTTTCTCCAGGCAACTTCCAATAGCCTTGGCTCTAGCATGATCTTCAGCAAGCCGCTCGACGTGGTTATCAATGGCATAGCTGCAGGCAGCTGCTAAATATCCAGCCTGTCTCATTGCCCCTCCAAAGACTTTCCTAACCCGAGTAGCTTGTTTAATTGCAGTTTTTGAACCAAGAAGAGCCGACCCTACTGGCGCCCCAAGGCCCTTGGAAAAACAGATAGAAATCGTATCAAAAAGCTCTCCATATTCCTTTGGATCTTCGCCATTGGCAACTATTGCATTAAATAGTCTGGCTCCATCTAGATGTAGTTTCAATCCATTTTCATTGCAAACCTGTCGGATTCTTGCGACTTCATCCAAGTCATAGGTTGCGCCCCCACCCTTGTTCATCGTGTTTTCCAGTACCACTAGCTTGGTTCGGGGAAAATGGATGTCATCGGGACTGATGCTTTGAACGATCTGATCGGAAGTAATGTGCCCTCGCTCACCATCCAGAAGCTTTGGGGAAATCAAGGAGTTAGCCA
The DNA here is from genome assembly GCA_013214445.1 of Ekhidna sp. GTDB lineage: Bacteria > Bacteroidota > Bacteroidia > Cytophagales > Cyclobacteriaceae > Ekhidna. The sequence continues at coordinate 564 of JABSPG010000788.1, forward strand.
TCATACCTCCACCTTCATATAAATAAACATGTGAATACTTATGACATATCACCTCGTCCTGCGGTTGGGTATGAATCCGCATGGCAATCTGATTGGTCATCGTGCCAGAGGGACAATACAAGGCGGACTCCATCCCAAACATTTCGGATATGTCTTCTTGTAGTTTATTTACGGATGGATCGTCACCAAACACGTCATCACCAACCTTAGCACTCATCATACGATCTAGCATGCCTTTGGTAGGTTTAGTGATGGTATCACTTCTCAAATCAATCATGAATGCAAGATAAATCCCCTTTGGTTTCGAGAAGTTGGCTGATGAGCATAAAGATTTCCTGAAATAAAAAAGGGAGCCCGAGGACTCCCTAAATCTTAACCTAAGTAAATATGAAGAGGATTAATTATTTACTAGTTACTTGAACGTTCTCAGTTACCGATGGTTGTAATTCTTAACGTTGTTTAACTAAAAGAAAGAATGATTCATCGAAACTTTCTTCCCTTTGAAATGAAGTAGCTACGATCAATTTCAAAAAAATGAATCTTGTCAATGAAATATCGAAATATTATTCCTTCTTAAAATGAAAGAAACTTCATTTTAAATGCACTTAATCAACAGTTATTTGGTTGGTAATTGACAGTCAATTTTAATCATATATTTTTGCGGAAAATCTAAAAGAAATGAGCGTCCTAGTAAATAAAGATTCCAAGATTATTGTTCAGGGTTTTACGGGTTCTGAAGGTACTTTCCATGCAGGTCAGATGATCGAGTATGGTTCTAATGTGGTAGGTGGAGTAACTCCCGGGAAGGGAGGTCAAACACATCTTGATAAGCCTGTTTTCAATACGGTAAAAGAAGCAGTAGATCAAACGGGTGCCGACGTTACTATTATCTTCGTTCCGCCTGCATTTGCCGCTGACGCAATCATGGAAGCTGCTGACGCTGGGATCAAAGTAATCGTAACAATTACTGAAGGAATTCCTGTGAAAGATATGATGAGTGCCAAACCCTATGCTAAAGAACGAGGTGCAGTACTCGTAGGACCAAATTGTCCTGGTGTGATCACTCCAGAAGAGGCAAAAGTGGGAATCATGCCTGGTTTCGTTTTCAAAAAAGGGAAAGTGGGAATCGTTTCTAAGTCTGGAACATTAACGTATGAAGCTGCCGATCAGGTGGTGAAGGCAGGAATGGGAATTTCTACAGCAATTGGAATTGGTGGAGACCCAATCATTGGAACCTCTACTAAAGAAGCAGTGCAGATGCTTATGGAAGATCCTGAGACAGATGGTATCGTGATGATTGGAGAGATTGGAGGTTCTTACGAAGCAGATGCTGCAAAATGGATCCAAGAAAATGGCAATAAAAAGCCGGTTGTTGGTTTCATTGCTGGACAAACAGCTCCTCCAGGAAGAAGAATGGGACACGCTGGCGCAATCA
>JABSPG010000789.1 GCA_013214445.1 Ekhidna sp.
ATGGGTTTGATGCTCTTCCTGCCTTTGGAGAAGGCGTGGTAATTCCCATCACCCCTGCCCTCACGTTGGATGAAAGCATGATGGTGGATGTATCGGGTCTCGATCCTGGAGAACATCAACTGTACATCCAGTTGCAGGATGAATCTGGGAATTGGTCCTTTAGTCAGCCACAGTCATTCATTATTTGTGATGACTTGTTGAACCTCCCAGTGGTAGCAGACTTAAATATCTGTGCTGGTGAAGCGGTCACTTATTCCTTCGACGGACAAGGAGCGGCTTATCGCTGGTATGATGCAGATCAGAATTTCCTTTCAGAGACTACTTCGGCTTCAATCAATCTTGGAAGCATTGAAAGCACCACGGTATATAATGTATCTCAGGTTAGCCCACAAGGATGCGAAACACAGCTGGTGCCGTTTGTCATTAATGTACCCGATGAAGTGGAGATTTATGCCGGTCCGGATGAGACCACCTTCTCTTACCTTGAGAGCTTCCAGTTAGATAAGGAATTCCCTAAGGGTGGCGTTTGGTCAGGATCTTCATTCGTGGATGAAAATGGTCTATTTAGAACCTCAGACGCAGGAATTGGAGATTTTACCTTGACTTATGCAGTTGATTCGGCAGGTTGTACCTACACAGATGAAATGGTATTATCTGTCACAAGGTTCGATAATGATGCACCTGTATTAGCTGATCAAGTGTTTGAAGTATTCGAAAACCCAGAGCTAAATGCAGAGATTGGTTTGATTGCTTCTGATGACAGTGAAGGTGATGAGTTAAGGTTCTTCGGAAAGACGACCAACGATACATTGCTCGTGCGCATTGATTCCTTAACTGGATCAATTACTGTAAAAGATAGCACGTTCTTTGATTTTGAAACCAATGAGTCTCTGGTAATTGCAGTGCAAGTGAAAGACCCGTTTTCGACCACAGAAGCTGAAATAACATTCACTATACTTGACGAAAACGAAGCTCCAATTGCGGAAGATCAGACCTTCACCATTGCAGAAAATAGTACTGCAAATACACCAATAGGTACTGTTTCAGCATCTGATCCTGAAAGTGATGTACTTAGCTATGCCATTTCGGATGGAAATGACCTTGGTGGATTTGCTATAGATGATAATGCAGGTGAGCTATCCATACTAGATAGCGCGGTATTTGATTTTGAGACAAACCCGTCATTTACATTGACCATCGCCATTTCGGATGGCCTTCTAACTACGGAGGCAACAGTAACTGTAAACTTGACGGATGTAGCAGAGAATACCGCTCCGACCCTCAGCGACCAACTATTTACCGTAGAGGAAAATAGTGAAGTCGGCACGGTCATAGGAAATGTTGTAGCGGAAGATCCAGAGGATGATGTGTTGACTTTCTCCATCATAAGTGGAAATGATGAAAATGGATTTGCTTTAGATCCTTCTATCGGCTCGCTAACAGTAGCCACTAGTGAGGTACTCGACTTTGAGACCACTCCTACTTTCAGCTTGGAAGTGGAAGTAAGCGATGGTGAATTTGTAGCTAGCGCTGTAGTCACGATTGATTTATTGGACGTAGATGAAAATGAATCTCCTACAATTTCTCCTCAGACATTCACATTGGCTGAAAATAGCATCAATGGTACAGAGGTGGGAACGGTGATAGCGGCTGACCCTGATGAGGATGCGCTGACTTACACGATACTTAGTGGCAATGACGCTGGTGGTTTTGCTTTGGATAATACAAGCGGTCTACTTACGGTAGCTACAAGTGAGGTACTCGACTTTGAGACCACTCCTACCTTCAATATAGAAGTGGAAGTGTCTGATGGCGAGTTAACCGCTAGTGCAACAATAACCATCGATTTGACTGATGTGGATGAAACGCAAAATCAAGCTCCGCAGATCAATGCTCAAACGTTTACTATTGCTGAAAATAGCATCAATGGTACTGAGGTGGGAACGGTGATAGCAGCTGACCCAGATGAAGACGCGCTGACATACACCATTCTTAA
>JABSPG010000790.1 GCA_013214445.1 Ekhidna sp.
ATACCTTATTGAAAATGGACCTTTATGCTCACTGGCCGTAAACATTAAATTTCTTAGCTCAGCTTCATTCATTGGTGCTGAAACAACTAAGTTCGGAACACATCGCATATATGCAACATCGTAAGCCCCATGATGTGTTGGACCGTCTGCACCTGCAACTCCGGCTCTATCCATACATAGCACTACCGGAAGATTCTGAATACATACATCATGAATCACTTGATCATAAGCTCGTTGCATGAAAGTGCTATAGATATTGCAGAACGGAACAAGTCCCTGAGTGGCTAACCCTGCAGAAAACGTCACTGCATGTTGCTCCGCTATTCCTACATCATACGACCTGTCAGGAAGGGCTTCCATCATGATCTTCATCGAAGAACCTGAAGGCATTGCAGGGGTAATTCCTACGATTTTTTCATTCTTCTCAGCTAGTTCAACTAAGGTATGACCGAAAACATCTTGAAACTTGGGCGGCTGTGGAGTGTCATAAGTCTTTTTATTGATAGCTCCGGTTATTTTATCAAAGGTGCCTGGAGCATGCCATTTCGTTTGGTCTTTCTCGGCCAGATCGTACCCCCTTCCTTTTACTGTCAAACAGTGCAAAATTTTTGGACCCGGGATCTTTTTCAGATCTTCCATCACATCCACCAGGTGATTCACATCATGACCATCTATGGGACCGAAATACCGCAAATTTAAAGATTCAAAGAGGTTACTCTGTTTAAGTAACAAGCTCTTCACAGAGTTTTCGAGCTTTGCAGCAATATCCTGTGCATTAGGCCCAAACTTGCTAATCTTTCCTAAAATCTTCCAAACCTCATCCCTGACTTTATTATAAGTTTGACTAGTAGTGATATCCGTTAGATAGTCTTTGAGTGCTCCTACATTTGGATCTATTGACATACAATTGTCATTGAGCACAATCAAAAGGTTTGAATTGCTTACACCAGCGTGATTCATAGCTTCAAAAGCAAGGCCTCCGGTCATAGCTCCATCGCCAATCACGGCTATGTGCTGCTTGTCTGATTGATTTTTTAATCGAGAGGCCTCTGCCATACCAAGTGCAGCAGAAATCGAAGTAGAAGAGTGACCTACCCCAAAGGTATCATATTCACTTTCGCTCCGCTTCGGAAATCCAGAAATCCCTTTGTACTTTCTATTGGTATGAAAAGAGTCTTTTCTTCCTGTTAGTATTTTATGACCATAGGCTTGATGTCCGACATCCCAAACCAGCTGGTCGCTTGGAGTATCAAAAACATAATGCAGGGCTACAGATAATTCTGTAACACCCAAACTGGCACCAAAATGTCCGCCATAAACGGACACATTATCTATGATAAAATCTCTAAGTTCTTGACATACTTGAGCAAGCTGTCTGCTTTCAAGTTTTTTCAGATCATCTGGATTATCAATTTTGGCTAGTAGCGGGCCTGGTTTTATTTCCATGTTCTTATAGTATTCTTTCCAAACAAGGCTTCTCTCGAGATTGTTTGCAGCAACAGCTTCGTAAAAGTCAGCCTGCAAAAGTAAGCATTCACCCGAAAGGTAAATTAAAGCTCAGTAAATTCCATAATGTAGGTATTTTTGAAGGATGTCTGGTGACGAAAAATTTGAAATAAAACTCCCCCTTTTTGAGGGGCCTTTTGACCTCCTGCTATTCTTTATTGAGCGAGACGAATTAGACATTTATGATATTCCAATTGCGCAAATTACTGACGACTTTCTACAGTATCTTGACCATCTGGAGCAATTAAATGTCGAGGTGGCTAGTGAATTCATTCTTGTCGCTGCAACCTTGATGAGAATCAAAGCGAAAATGCTACTCCCAAGACCGGTAATAGACGAAGATGGAAATGAAATAGATCCTAGGGAGGAGCTGGTCAAGCATCTTCTTGAATACAAAAAGTACAAATCAATTCTTCAGGAGTTAAGCTCTATGGAATCAGATATGATGCTGAAAGAGAAAAGAGGTAATGTTGCCAAAGAGCTAAAAAAG
>JABSPG010000791.1 GCA_013214445.1 Ekhidna sp.
TTATAACAACGGTGCACTGGATAACTACCTTTTCAACTATGAAAAGATGCGTGCAACCAATGTAACTGGAACAAATGAAATTGTTCGATTCGCATTGGATAAGAAGGCTAAGATCTTCAATCATGTGTCTACAACATTCATTTTTGGATGGGCTGTCAAAGACACACTGTTCGAGACAGATACTTGTGATTCTCTTGATTTGTTGGATTTCGGTTATAGTCAGACGAAATGGGTGTCAGAGCAGATTCTATTGGATGCCATGTCACAAGGTTTGCAGGGACGAATCTTCCGTCCTGCACTGATTACTCCGGCAGTAGATGGGGGAGGTAACAATTTTGATATCTCGATACGATTGATCGCCTTCATGATCAACCATGGCATTACCGTGAATTCGTTCAACCAGGTGAGTTTCACTCCGGTAGATATTGTGGCTAACAATTTCGTAGCATGCTCTGCATTGCCTGAAACACTTAATAAAACGTGCCATGTTACTCGTGATGAATTTGCGAGAATGAAAGACATCACAGATTTGATCCATGAGCTAACCGGACAGGAATTCAAAGGATTTGATCTACCTGATTTTGTTCCTGAGATTGTGGATAAATGTGGCAAAGAAGACCTTCTGTTCCCGCTACTTGATTTCCTTGTTCGCTCGGTGGATAATATATCGGCTATGGAATTTAAGCTTTACAGCAACGAGAATTACAAGAAGGCCAAAGCTAGTTCGCCAGCGGCAATGCCTGATCCAACCTTGAGAGAAGTTGTAAGAGGAATGGTGAAATTCATGATCAATAAAGGCATAGTCAATGTCTCTTTGCTAGATGAGAAGAATGAGGTAGCGGAAGGAGAGGTTATGAATCCAGATGTTGCAAGCTAAATATTGAAACTTTTAGTGTTTGACAGCTCCGGTAAAATGCTCGGAGCTGTCGGACACTACGAAGTATTCAAATCCCTGGATCTATTATGGAATAAATCTAGTCATTAATTAGCACCATAAAACTGTATGCAGAAGATGAAAGAATGGTCTCGCTTTAGTTGGGTTTTGGCAATGGTTCTGATAGTCGGATTCAGATCCCAAACTCATGCTCAGACTTTACAGGCTACAGAGACACCCGTTTGTGGATTCATGCTCATGCTAGAGCAAGACATGAGTACATTGATGGAGCTGGATGGGAAAACAACCAAGGCACTGGCACTGCAACTCAAAAATCCTGAAGCTCGAAAACTCATGGATGAGTCATTTGCCATTGTCCAACAGATGTTGAATGATTCTACTAATCTGATCATACCAGAAGTCTCGGCACTAAAAGGGGCAGTGAAGTATTCCCTGATGGACTATCCAATTGGCACCTTGAAGAAGGCTGCCAAGAATGCGAACTATGATCAATATGTAAAAGTAGATATCATGGTTGATCGCCCCCAAAGCACAACGACCACTTCAACCTTTTCTGATTCGGATGACACTGATGATTCCATTGAAATAGGAGAGGAGCGAATTAGAATTCGTCCCCAAGTGCGAGTGATTCTAAAGTTTGCAGATGCTAATGGGAAGGTGATTGATCGATATATAGGTAAGTATAAGCACAACGAAAAATTTGAGATCAATGGAAATACCATTGGTTTTCAAGGATTTCGACTTACCACTGATATAGTTGCTGAGCCAATTCCTTATCACTTCTTTTTGACGAAAGCGATGGAGGACTTGATTCGTCAATACGATAAATAGCACCCCTATAGTTTTCTTTGCTGATAGATACTTTCAGCAAGAAGTAAACAGAATCAATGCACAACTGCAGGAAAACTGTATCAATCCAACACAGTATTCGTCAAATATAGTCACTGTATGGACTATGTATAGTCTCCTGTCGAGGGAGTCAAACCTTTAAGCAATAGTTTTGTGGCACAAATTTGAATAGAATCAATGGATAGAATACTGTTATTTATAGTTAACATGCTTGTTTTTATTGCAGTACAAAGTCAAATCGTACAAGTG
>JABSPG010000792.1 GCA_013214445.1 Ekhidna sp.
AACGCGCCTCCCATCTTTGGTAAACTCAATGTTTGGATAGGTAATCACAAAGATCGTGGTGAGATCTTTGTGATTACCTATCCAAACATTGAGTTTACCAAAGATGGGAGGCGCGTTCTATTCTCACAAAACATCTTCACTCCCTTTATTGCTGAGAAAGGTGACGAAGAAGATACTGGAAGTAGCAGCGTGCAGATAGTAGATATCGCCGATGATCGAAATAATTTTGGACAGGTCTCTCGCCCCAACATGTGGCCCATTCCTCACTCCAGAGGAGTAGGTGTTTTCAATCAAGAGCAAACCAAAGTGATTGTAAACGAGAAAACATCCATCAAAGTGTACGACGTAGAAAATGCAGAATTTCCCGAACCGGGCACAAAGGATGCCAAGCAGTATGTACCTCCCATAGTACAGGAAATAAAGAACATACCCTCCAATACAAACTGGCTAGGCTTATCCCCTGACTATAGAACAATCGTGACGTCTGATGACAACAGACAGCTAAAACTGTGGGACTACCAAACAGGAAGAAAGATCAAAGACATGGAAGGGTTTGTGCAGCCAGCCACCGCCATTGATGTACTACCTGACGGAAAACACATTCTAGTCGGCTCGAAAAACAGAAACATGACTATGTGGGACTATACAAGCGGACAACTGGTGAAAGTATTCGATCGATCCGAAAACATCACCTCCATAGACGTATCGAAGGACGGTCGCTACTTTGCCACCACCAATGGCAGTACTTATTCAAAGATCTGGAACTTCAAAACGGGACGTCAGCTTAGGTCTTTCTTAGAAAAAAACAATAATTCAACCTGGATCAAGTTTGACGAAGATGACAAAGACAAGGTATATGTTCAGCTAGAGGATGGAAGAATCAACGAATGGTCCATTCAGGATATTAAAGCTAAAAAGTCCAAAGTCGTCAGGGAACAGCTAGAGACAAAATACGAGCAGAATGGCTTTTCTATCTCATTTGATGGCCTGAACCTTTCCATCAAAAAAGATGGGCAAGAAATCATTTCTGACAGTCAGCAGGGGCTGATCACAGATGCTGTATTCTCTGTTGATGGCAAATTCGCTATCACCACAAATGAGTCTGGCGAGATCGCATTGTATAATCTGGAGCAGCGAAAGAAGAAGGCAAGTATGACACTCGTTGGAGAAAGTGGATTTATTACCTACACACCAGATTTCTACTACATGTCCTCAAAAAATGCCGCCAAGGCAATTGCCTTTAAATCCGATAATCAGGTGCTGCCCATAGATCAACTGGAATTGAAATACAACCGACCGGATAAAGTCGCTGAAGCCATTGGATATTCCTCTCAAAAGTTGATCGATTCCTACAAGGCAGCATTTCAAAAAAGACTATCAAGGTTGGGATATACCGAATCAGATTTGACTGGAAACAATGAGCTCCCATTGGTTGAAGTAGATTTTTTAAGTCTACCCCTAGAAACCAAACAGCGATCGCTCACCATACCTGTCAAAGCTTCAGACGAACAATCAACGATAAATCGATTGCAAGTTTATGTGAACGATGTGCCCGTCTATGGGTCAACTGGGAAGAAAATTTCTGCTTCTAGGGAAGTAAATCAAGACCTGACTCTTGAGCTATCTTCAGGCTTAAACGAGATAAAAGTTACAGCTATCAATGCCAAGGGTGCTGAATCAATCCCTGCAAAATTTGAGGTGAAATACACTGCTGATTTTAACCGACCTGACCTGTACATTGTCTCTATTGGCGTTTCTCAATACCAACAAGCAGACTACAACCTGGCTTTTGCTGCAAAAGATGCCGCTGATATGGTTGCCGCATTAAAAGCTTCGTCTGCCTATTCAAATGTTTATCAGCAAATAATCACAAATGAGATGGCCACAAATGAGAAAATAATGGCCTCCAAAGCATTCATTTCTCAAGCTGGGGTAGACGATATTGTAGTGGTTTTTATTGCTGGACATGGAGT
>JABSPG010000793.1 GCA_013214445.1 Ekhidna sp.
ACTCAGACCCTCCATTGCTTCAGTTACCTTTTCAGTCTCAAGCTTTCCAGCCGAGTTTAGCAAGGTTAATTTGATCACTTCATCCTGGGGAATAATCACCTTTAAGACGAACTCATCTCGGACCGGATTCGGATAAGGATTCTCTATTTTCACCTGTGGTGCAATCGTCAAGCACTTTTCGTTGTTAAACGGATTGCTGTCTTCAAAACCCATGAACGGTGAAGCCAGTGAAACGCAGAAATAAGCTGGTTCAGAAATATCCAGCGGAATTCCTACGTTCAAACTAAACGAAGTACTTCCTCCGATATCGATGAACCGATTGACTTGCTCTTTCACTTGAAAACGATTTTCCAACTCAATATCCACGACCACTGAGTCGATGGGTAGGTTACTTAAGTTTTCAATTTCGAGCAAGATTTTACCGGTTCCATTTTCCTGCAGCAAATCAAAGTTCCTGATAGACAGGTCAACAACAGGAATCGCTATGAGCACCTCCTGCATGATGGTATCGGTACAACCCAGACTGTTTTCTGCCACCAAACGAACGGCATAGGTGCCTGACTCAGTAAAAGTAAAAGACTCGCTACTCGCACTGGTTCCCTGCAGGCTTTCATTCAAAAACCACTGATAGTTTACTGCTCCGGTGGAGTTGTTGCTAAAAGTGAGCACATCATCAGGGATTCCATATGTCCTCAGAAAGGTAAAGTCTGCCGATGGAGAGCTATTGATCTCCAATGCTTGACTGCCGCTGGTGAAACAGCCAGAAGCCGTCTCAACCTGCAATGCCAGATCATAGGCACCTGCCGCGAGGTTATTGAGCAATAGGTTCGAGCCATTACCCACTTCCTGACCATCGAGTAGCCAGGTACGAGATACAATGGCATCATTGGTTGCAAAAGAAAGATCCTGTGCCGCCACGACGATGTTGTCACAATCACCTGTAACATCAAAATCAATAGTAGGGAGCGTCAAAATTTCAATGGACTTTGTAATGGATTCTGAGCAAAAATTGTTGCCGATTGTCTCCAGTGTGATGTCATAAATACCCGCTTCGTCAAACACAAAGCTGACATCTTTTGTGAAAAAGTCCTCTCCATTTACACTCCAAAGCCATGAAGTAATCGTTCCTTCCGGAAACGAGGTTAAGTCCAGCAACAGCGTCTCTTCTCCCACACACCCGATGGAAGCAGCGAAATCAGGGCTGGGCGTTTGAAAGACTTCTATATCTTCAATATAGGTAGCCTCACACCCATTGGAGCTGGTAACCGCTAACATGACTGTACTTACTCCTGATTCACTGAAATGGAGCGTGGGGTTTTGTTCCGTAGAGACCTCATCTCCATTTAAAAACCACTGCCAACCAATGACGTCCGCATTATTTACAGTACTAAGATCCATAAAGAGGATACCCCCATCTGAGGTACAAGGCGTTTCAAAGTCAAAATTTACTTGGGGAAGATCCGACACGGTTACCGAGACTGTATGGGTAGTGACACAACCAGATGCATTGGTTCCGGTAAGGGATACATCATAATTTCCTGCCATCGTAAAGACATGGTCTGGATTTTCAGCTGTGGAGGTAAATCCATCTCCAAAGTCCCATAGATAGGAAACAGCGTCTACACTACCATTGGTAAACTGCATCACTTCATTTTCGCAAGCTGGGCTGGCAGTGAAGGTTATCTCCGGCCCTGCTATAATAAACGCTTCTTGCGTTTCCACCACTGAACTACAGCCCGGCAAGAAGGCCTGCAACGTGATCGTCTTTACACCAGAGGTCGTGAACGTATACACCGTGTCTCGTTGATCTACCACGTCTCCATCTATCACCCACTGATAAGTCAGCACATCATCATAACCCGTCTCGTCCGTCGTGTTACGCAACGTCAGTTCATTGTTCGTACATAAGGTACCCGCACTGGTAACCTCAAAAGTTGGCGTAGGTGGCTCAGGATAAATCGTCAGCTCCTGCT
>JABSPG010000794.1 GCA_013214445.1 Ekhidna sp.
TCGTGATTGTCTCCTCCTCCTCTTGGTGGTCTCTTCATCAACGTCTTACCGCCATCTTCAGACTTACTAAATCGAACACTTAAAAAATATATCTCTTCTGGATTGTCTGGAGCCACCTGAATGCGAGTGTAATAAGGAGCTCGTTCGTTCATGGTATGATCCTGGCTCATTAGCTCCCAAGTTTTTCCTGAATCGTTCGATCTCCAGAGCTCAGGACTGTTAATCTCAAACAAGGCATAAACAACGTTGGGTTGCGAATGGCAAAGTGCTACTGCTGTCTTTCCTACCGGTCGATCCTCTCCACCCGGAAGGCCATTGGAAGTCATCGGCTCCCAGGTATCTCCACCATCTGTTGATTTGTAGATACCACCGCCTGGGCCACCACTTCTGAGACCCCACGTATTGATGTGTACGGACCACATCGCAGCATAGAGCACATCCGGATTTGCCGGGTCAATGGCCAGATCCGAGGCTCCCGTACCCTCATCAACAAAAAGTACCTGTTCCCAGGTATCTCCACCATCCTTGGTTCGGTAAACGCCTCGTTCCTCTTGAGGACCATAGGTATGGCCCAATGCAGCCGCATAGACGATATCTGGATTCGTGGGATGCACGATTACACGTCCGATTCTACCCGTTTTTTCAAGCCCCATACGTTTCCATGATTTTCCCGCATTGATGGACTTGTAAATCCCGTCACCCATCGCATGCGCAGGACGGATCACAAAAGTCTCACCTGTACCCATCCATACTTGGCTTTCATCCGAAGGAGCAATGGCTACAGATCCCACTGAGGAAACATCCAATGAATCTGTGATAGGTGTCCATCCAATGCCACCGTCTTCCGTTTTCCAAAGACCACCAGACGCAGCTCCTATGTAATTGACCATCGGATTTCCCGGTACGCCTGCAATAGCAATGGCTCGGTTGCCTTCAGGACCAATGAACCTAAAATTCAAGTTTTTATAGGCTTCAGCATCTTGTCCCCATAGGGTAACTGCAATCGCGTACAAGAAAAGAAAGAATAGTTTTCTCATGTTTAAGGTTAGGTTAGTGTTCATACTAAGATAGGCGACCTAATCAGCCAGACCAAAAGTTAGATCAGTGATGAAGTTTTAGTACCTTGAAAAAACTAAAGCACAATCATGAAAAACATTGATCGTCGAGAATGGCTAAAAACCATGAGTCTGATAGGTACCGCTGCAGTATTAAGTCCCTATAGAGGACTTTCATCTGAACTAGCCTCCAGAGGATCTATTGGAGAGAACGTAAGACTTACTTCCAATGAAAACCCATACGGGCCTTCAAAGAGCGTAAGAAAGGCCATATCGGAAGCTTTCGACATTGGCTGTCGATACCCTTCAATAAATCTAAGTCCACTGGTAGAGGCAATTGCAGAAAAAGAAGGTGTTCCCAAAGATCATATTGTTGTAACTGGAGGATCAACTGAGGGATTGAAAGCTGCAGGCATGACCTATGGTTTAGAAGGAGGAGAAATCATTGCAGCTGATCCCACCTTCCAAGCTATGCTGCGCTATGCAGAGAATGTAGGAGCATTTGTTCACCGAGTTGCACTTGACGATCGACTGCAACATGATCTAGATGCTATGGGAGCTCGCGTCACCAACAAAACAGGATTGATTTTCATCTGCAACCCTAATAATCCTACGGGTACGCTTCTGGACAAGAATAGGCTTAAAGATTTCTGCAATACCTTCGAGAAAAAAGC
>JABSPG010000795.1 GCA_013214445.1 Ekhidna sp.
ACGTCCTTCGAACAAACTCCATAGACCTAGATCATCTTGTACTCTTACGAATAACCGGTGAAAGCCCGGATCAAGACCCGAAGCATCTGCCTCAAAGGCAACATCCAAATTGTCTCCACTGGTAAGCGTGATCGCTGTACCATTCCCCTCTCCCGGATCGGTATCGAAGAAGTACTCTGCTGTTGCTACCGCGGTAGGCTGTACCTCAGCGGTATTGTCCTGAACGTAGAACGTACGGCCCTCGAAGAGGCCCCAGTTTTCTACATCGTCTTTTACGCGGACAAAGAGCCGGTGAAAACCCGGACTGAGCCCCGTTACATCTGCACTGAAAGAAACGTCCAGCGACTCACCCGCAGTGATGCTGATGGCTGTTCCATTACCAGTGCCCGGATCATCGTCAAAGAAGTACTCTGCCTCCGTGACTTGCGCACGGGCACAGAACCCTAGGAAGATGAACCCTACAAATAAGATTCGTTGTAAACTTTTCATAACTGAATTACCTCAGTAGACTTAGTTTACTTTTTTTGCTTTGAACTCTACGTTTAGGGTACCGTTTTCCGGGATGGAAGAGTTCAAGATGTTCATTTCTGTGACTTGTGGGATGGATGGGAACGGACTTGTGAAATAACCTGCTGCTTCCTCAACTGGGAATGGTCTCACACCACCGTAGATGCCTATGTCGGTACCATCTGAACCCGCATCATTTGCAGGAGAAGTGTCAGTAGTACGGTAGTCTGCATCAACGGAAAACACAAACCCTTCCGCATTCACAAAACCAGGATTTACTCCTTCCAGATTGCTACCTGTGGTATTAGTCCCATAGTCAAAGTCAGTGGCCCCTGCCCCAAAAGATATGTTGTTAGTGAATGTACAAAAATCACAATTAGATGTTGTCGTGCCAACGCCAAGTCCTGTTACTATGTTATTTGTAAAAATGATATTATCACAGCTCCCAAAAATGGAACGAGTTTCACTATCAGCTATAAAAAGGTTATTGCTAATTAAAATGGAACCTGAAGCAGCATTGCTAATGATACTAGAAGATCCACTATAATACAATATGTTATTCCGAACTATAGTATTTGTAACATCTACATCAGATGGCGAACTACCAAAATCTAATATATTGCTCATCCAATTGTTTTCGATGATAATGCTTGATGCATTGTCCATAGCCATAAAATTTGTTCTATTTCTTCTAATGGTGATATTGGAAAGAATCACACCGCTAGCAGTTGAAGGTGTAATATCGATGGTACTAGTTATGTAAAAACCTTCCAAGTGCGAGCCATCTGCTTCTGTCGAAGGGGTTTGGAAGTCTCCTTCAAAAAAGGAAAATGTCACACTCCTTACTTCAGTTACAGAGCCAAATTGGTTATTCACATTATACCCTTGGCCGAAGAGAACGAGTTTTTTAGGTATAGTGATGCTGCCATAAGAAACAGGAGAGCCAGAAACATAAATCGTATCTCCTGCTGCCGCTGCATCAATGGCTTCTTGAAGGCTGGTGAAGTCTGCTCCGCTATTTTCTTTGTTATCCACCGTATGGATGGTGGCTGCTGCCCCATAAATGAATGAAAAGGCGAGTAAATAGATAAAGATCTTTTTCATGAGTTTGTATTTTGTATGAGTTAAAAAAGCTTTTTTCTGTAAAAATAGTATGTAAGATTTCCTAAGCAATACCCCTAAATGGGTATTACCCATCGACAAGCTCAAGGTGGGAAGAAGGAATAAGTGATTAGTAGTAAGTTGAAAGTGCTTAGGTACCGTAATAAGTGCCGAAGACTCCTTTTGAAAGAACATTCAATACGTAAATAATGAGATACTTCACTTCGTTCGGTATGACATATATCCTTGTCAGGCTGAGCGGCCTGACGGGAGGCAGGCGTGTCGAAGACGACATTAATTGCACCCTCTTACAAGCTCAGGGTGACAGAGAAGGAATAAGTGATTAGTAGTAAGTTGAAAG
>JABSPG010000796.1 GCA_013214445.1 Ekhidna sp.
ACTGTCGCCTAATCTGTTGGTTGCAACCAGTGTGAATCATATTGATCGCTGAAGATGAGCATCGAAAATTCTCTGTGAAGAATGCGTAACAAAGTATGAATGGAGTACAATTTTTTTATAAGTTTGAAATTCAAATTTTCCAAAATCACCGTAGTAAGTGCTAAAGTTCTTTAAAACATTTTTTATCAATGAGTGGTCGATAATGATCGCCATTGTGTGCAACTCTCTTGTGCTCTTCTTAATGGGATTTCAGGAGTTTGGTGCAACGGGATTGCTTACGACGCTTGATCATTTCTTTACGGTATATTTCATCCTCGAAGTAGTTGTAAAAGTTGCTGAATATGGATGGAGAGGATACATAAAAGATGCAGGAAACAAGTTTGACCTAGCGCTGGTAATTATTTCTTTGCCCTCCCTGGTTGAGATCTTCTTTGAAATTCCTGACTTATCCTATCTTTTGGTATTTAGGCTCTTGAGGGTGTTAAGGATGCTTCGTTTTATGCGTTTCATCCCAAATATTCGTCAAATGCTTGCGGGTATACAAAGAGCTTTCAGAGCATCTGCTTTTGTTTTGGCCGCTCTGATGATTTACAATGTGTTGCTCGCCATTCTGAGTACCTACATCTTTTACAATGAAGATCCCTATCACTTTGGAGATCCTTTTAAATCTCTATATACGATATTCCAGATGTTTACCTTGGAGGGTTGGAATGAAATTCCTGAAACAATTGAAGCGAATGCAGATCCTGATTCATGGAAAATACCCTTCGCAAGGTTATTTTTTCTACTTGTAGTGATGACTGGCGGCATATTCGGTTTCTCCATCGTTAATGCCGTGTTTGTGGATGAAATGGTCATGGACAATAATGATGAGCTAGAAGCCAAAGTAGATGAGCTCAACGCCAAGATCGATCGTTTGCTTGCGGAGAAAGATGGTGATTGATGTTTGCTTTTACCAAGAAAAAATCTGGTATTTTAATTTCCAACATTGGAAAGTATAGAACAAGCATTAGACCGCTAGGATTCTTAATAATCGTTTTTTTTTCGTCTTCTTGCATTCACAATACCAAGAAAACTTATTACTCAAGTGGACAATTGAGAGAATCTGTCCAGATGGAAAATGGAATCAAAAACGGTTCTTATAAGGCCTACTATGAAGATGGTACACTATGGAAAGACAGTCACTTTTCGTCAGATGCACTTCAGGGAGAAATGTCGATTTATTACCCGACAGGAGAACTCATGATAGTTCGTCAATTCGCGAACAACTTTATTCAAGGGAAGCAATTGAGATATTGGAAAAGTGGGAAGTTGAATGAAGTATCGAATTTCAATAAAGGAAAACTCAATGGTAACTACTTTTTCGTTGATAGTTTAAAAAGTGACACTTTGATATTCGCAAATTACTTCGAAGAAAAGATAAGGTATCAAAAGATACTTGATGACAATTATGAAGTTGTAAAGCACTATATGCATTACGAAATCAGTTTTGATACGTTGAATGTCAATCATCCAGTAGTTTGTTTTAAGGTTTTTCCTCCTACGAGCATAAATCTATTCTTAGAAATAGGAAACTTCAGTGATGGATTTAGAGAATCCGGTGATTTTGAATTGGAGGAAGTTACTTATGAAGGGAAAGCTAGTGGGAAAGAAATATGTTTTGATTTAAAAGATTATGAGTCCCCTTATCTCAGGGGACACTTATCTGAGTATAATAAAGAAGGATTTATCATTGGAACAGTAATAGTCGATCTTAATTTAGATCAATTTTAAAAACAACTTTTGCCAATAAAAGGTAATCTAAGAAATACTAAGAAATCACCTCACCTGATTTCAATTCACACCAAATATTGACTGCTCATACTTTACTAGTTGCTTTATGAAACAAGCTGCGCTACCTTCTCAGCTAAATTTTAAGCTATGAAGAGAATGTTATTTAATGCTGTGCTGGTTTGTCTGATGGTGA
>JABSPG010000797.1 GCA_013214445.1 Ekhidna sp.
GCCACAAAAGACTTCAGCTGTTATCAATCAAAATCCAGCTGATTTAGACTTTTTGAGTAGCAATCAAGTGAACTACTACCCAGAAAAGGTCTTTGGATTGGCGCTACACCGGAACTTCTCATTTCAGATTCTGCTAAGCAATTCAAGACTGTTTCACTTGCTGGAACCAAAGCTTTGTCAGCAAACCAAAAGCTAAGCGAAATTGCATGGACCCAAAAGGAAATAGAAGAACAGGCTTTCGTAAGCAGGTACATCATTAACTGCTTTAAGAAGATTCGGCTGAGAGAATTTCACGAGCATGGCCCAAAAACGGTACAAGCAGGTCATCTCGCGCACCTAAAAACTGAATTTGTAGTAGACTACAAGGAAGTTCCTTCCGAGGGAATTGCAGATCAAATGCTGACTTTGCTACACCCTACCTCAGCAGTCTGCGGAATGCCCATTGAAAAAGCCAAACCTTGGCTACAGGAAGAAGAAGAATATGACAGGAGCTTCTACTCTGGTTTTTTGGGACCAGTAAACATCGGTGAAGAGACAAATTTATTCGTGAACCTAAGATGCATGAGAATAGACGAAAATTCCATACGTTTCTATGCTGGAGCAGGAATTACAGAAGACTCAGACCCACATAAGGAGTTCGTAGAAACAGAAATGAAAATGAACGTCCTGAGACAGCAGATTTAACTTATGATGCATCCAGCGACTTTCAACACCGCCCAAGTATGTAAGCAATTTGGTGCAGCCAATGCAGTCATGTCACCAGGCTCCAGAAATGCACCACTTACCATCTCCTTTGCCAGACATCCAGATATTCAAAAGTGGATCATTCCGGATGAAAGGGCGGCAGCATTCATCGCTTTAGGGATTGCACAAGAGACAAACAGCCCAGTGGTACTCTGCTGTACCAGCGGCTCAGCCCTTCTGAATTATGCGCCGGCAATTGCAGAGGCCTACTATCGGGAAATACCGCTAGTCGTACTTTCCGCTGATAGACCTCCTGAATTAATTGACCAGCGCGATGGTCAAACCATCAGACAATTTGGAGCTCTCGAGAATCATGTTTTGGGATCATTTCAACTTCCGATTATAGAATCGAGAACTGATGAGAAGGAATATGAGAGTACACTCATAGAAGGGCTAAAAAAGGCATCAGGAAGCAGAAAAGGTCCTGTCCATATAAACATCCCCTTTCGCGAACCCTTCTACCCCATTTCTGACCAGAAACTCTCCTATCATCCCATAAATTCAAGTAACACAGATTCAGAACTTCGACCTTCACTTGACATTGAAACACTAGACCTTGTTGAGTTTAAGAGAGTCTTAATCATCGTTGGGCAACATCCACCTGATCGAGAACTGACAAACTTCATAGCACAAGCATCAGCCAAAGTACCTGTACTGAAATTTCCCCTAAACAACCTGGCTACAGGAATCAACCATGTAGATGGCTTCATTGATAATCAACAAGATCTGAAACCAGACTTGCTACTTACAACTGGCTTATCTGTATTATCTAAGAAACTGAAGAACTACCTTAGAAGGAACAAACCTCAAAAGCACATTCACTTCGACCCTGCCGGAGTGACGGTAGACACTTACAATACAGAACCGAAACTCATAAGTCAAGATATATACCAGGTCCTAGCAAATGAAGACTTCAATAGTTGCGATCAAGATTACCTTAGTAACTGGAAGAAAAATGAGAGGAGAGCGAAGAACATAATCTCAGACTACTTAGATTCCTCTGAATTCTCTGAAGCGAGTGTTGCAGCACATATTTTAGGTGCTATTCCAGCGGGAAGCACACTGCATCTAAGCAACTCAATGCCAGTTCGATATGCAGATCTATTTGGCATAAAGAAAGGCGTTAAAAACGAATCAAACAGAGGGACTAGTGGAATTGATGGATGCACCTCCACAGCTGTAGGATCAAGCTTGGTTTCCAATAATCTAAATGTACTATT
>JABSPG010000008.1 GCA_013214445.1 Ekhidna sp.
AAGGGTAAGAGATAACGGAGCTTAACCGCCCCTATTTTAATTAATAAATGAAAACACATGAGCAATCTTCAAAAGCTGCCACTAGCGCAGCTCATCAAAACAGGCGCAATCAAGGACAGGTTTGCGCAACTTTTAGGCCATCGGTCAAACATCTTCGCAACCTCCATCATTAACGCGACAAAGGATAATCCTCAATTACAGAAAGCAGAGCCTTTAAGCATCATTCAATGCGCGTTGGTAGCTGCATCTTTGAATCTGGAAGTTGATAAGAATCTGGGACAAGCTTGGATTGTGCCTTATGGCCAAAAAGCACAATTCCAGATTGGTTGGAAAGGTTGGGTTCAACTAGCTCTGAGATCAGGCCAATTCTCAAAAATCAACGTTCAGAACGTGTACGAAGGCCAACTTAAAGAGTTTAATCCTTTTACAGAAGAGATTGAGCTTGATCACACAGCCAAAACATCTGATGAGGTGGTAGGATACTTCGCCTATTTTAAGCTGGTGAACGGATATACTAAAAGCCTTTACTGGTCAAAGGAGGAAGTAGAAAAGCACGGGGCACGATTCTCTAAGACATTCGGATCTAAGTATGGAGTATGGAAGACTGACTTCGACGCCATGGCGCGGAAGACGGTGCTTAAAAACATCCTGTCAAATTGGGCGCCTTTAGATGTCAACATGCAACACGCCGCGAAGTCTGATAGCCGTGTAATCAATGACGCTCAATCTATGGACGTTGATACATCGGATGAGATCTTTGATGATGCTGTGGAGGTGGAGGACACAGCGGTCATAGCCCCAAATATCGAAGAAAAGATCGATTCAAACTTTGACCTTCCAAGCGAAACGGCTAAAAAGGCGAAGGCTACAAAGCAACCAAACACCGATCCTTTAGGAGCTGAAGACTAAAGCACATGGAACAAGGGACTACAGAATGGTTGGAAGCTAGGCGCGGACTAGTTTCCTGTTCTAAGCTTTATAAGCTTATGACAGCGAAAGGAATAGAGGGAAAAGAAGCTAAGGAGTATATCAGATCTTTAGCATGGCAGCGGTTCACTGAAAGGGTATCTAGTTCACCTGTTACAAAAGAAATGGAACGTGGCCGCGAATTGGAACCCGAAGCAAAAGCGGTGTTTCAAAAGTCATTCCTATCTAAGGCTATAAATGATGTTAGCCTTTTAGAAGACGGAGGACAAGCTTTGAAAGGTTTATGGGCATCTCCTGATGGGCTTATATATGATGATATCAATTACTCTTTTGAGAGCGGCCTTGAAATCAAGTGTACAGGTACCTTGGTATTTGATCAGATACGGGGCAAATACACGGCCACGACGGACAAGCACCTATATTTTATTGATAAAATACACGATCAAGAAAGTTTTAGACAGGCTTTGAGAGATAAAAATTCTTATTCGTGGTACTGGCAGATTCAAGGAAACATGTATGTGTACCGGGTCGAGGATTGGTACTTCGTATCCTATCATCCAGACGCTCTTTTTGAATTGAAAAGCGGTAAATCAATAGACGCTAGGTTGTTTGTCTTTAAAGTCAAGTTTGACAACGAAGCTAATGAACTTATTGAAAAGCGGGTCGAACAAGCTGAAATTGAGATTCAAAACCACGTATCTAAATTGAGAAAACGATTTAATATCTAGCTATTGACAACGATTGAGCGCGACTTATGGGAGCTTGCGAAGGAACGAAAAAAACGTAAGTTCCCGTATTATCCGTTAAATCGGTTCTATTCAAGGTACGATCCTGATCAGCAAAAAGAAGCGCAAAAGCTAGTTAGGCAACTGTTAACAAAAGGACTAATCAGACAGCGAGAAGGGATTAATTCAAACCTGATCGAGTTCAAAGAATCTTACTTTGAATTTTACGAAAAGAATAGATAATACGTATTTATTCTTATATTTACAGCGAATTAAAACAAACACATGGACTATAAAAAGCTGTTAGAGTCAAAAATCAAACTAGCTGAAAAAGCTGGTTTTGAAATTCAAAAAAATGACATAAATCCGATTTGTAAACCTCACCAAGCCGACATTATTAAATGGGCGGTACATGGAGGTCGAAGGGCTGTTTTTGCCAGTTTCGGACTAGGTAAAACGGTTATTCAAATTGAGATCGTTCGGATTATATCACAACTCAAAAGTGGTAATGCTTTGATCGTGTGCCCTTTAGGAGTAAAGCAAGAGTTTATAAGAGATGGCCGTATGCTAGGTATTGAGCAAATCCAATACATCACGCATAGCGATCAGGTAAGAGATAATTGTAAGTACTATATCTCTAATTATGAGCGCGTCCGTAAAGGTGATATTGATCCTTCAAAGTTCATTGTGGTAACCATGGATGAAGCCAGTATTTTACGCGGGTTAGATACTCAAACCGTGGACATGCTCATGCACACTTTTAAGCAGATCCCTTACAGATTTGTCTGCACGGCTACACCTTCTCCAAATCGCTTTTTAGAGCTTACCCATTATGCAGACTTTTTGGGAATTATGGATAGAGGTCAGATCTTGACGCGCTTTTTTCAACGCGATAGCACAACGGCTGGAAACCTGACATTATTTCCAAAAAGGGAAAAAGAGTTCTGGCACTGGATGGCTAGCTGGGCTTGCTTCATTACCAAACCTTCCGACCTTAGACACGATGATACGGGCTACGACTTACCTGATGCTGACTTTCAAAGACATCGGATTACATTCGATAGAGATCCGATCATTGATAAAAGAAGTAATCAGGTTGAAATATATGCTAGTGCGTCAAAGTCATTAGGAGATGCGGCAAAGGAGAAGCGCGACAGCTTGCCTCACAGACTTTCTAAAGTGGCTGAGATCATCGAAAATGATCCAGATAGTCATTATGTGATCTGGCACAACCTAGAATCCGAACGTATAGAGCTTGAAAAGCTTTTGAACGGTAAAAATTGGGTATCTGTTTACGGTTCCCAAACCTTGGATAAAAAGGAAGGTGGTCTGATTTCATTTTCAGAGGGTGAAAGTCAATACCTGATAACAAAGCCTACTATTGCAGGATCAGGATGCAACTTTCAACATCATTGCCATAAAGCCATATTTATGGGTATTGATTACAAGTTCAACGACTTCATTCAAGCAGTTCACCGTATCTACAGATTCATGCAACTACATCAAGTTGAGGTGCATATTATTCATACCGATGCTGAGGATGACATCATGAAAGCTTTGGATCGCAAATGGGGTGACCACAAAAAGCTTCAATCAGAAATGACTAATATCATCCAAACTCACGGTCTTAATTCAGAACTATACAACACAGAACTAAAAAGAGACATGTTTTCAGGACGCCAAATCAAAGTCGGTAAAGATTGGACAGCGATCAATAATGATAATGTTCAAGAGATTGTGAATATTGGGAGCGATTCAATAGGTATGGGTGTAACTTCAATACCTTTTGGTAATCACTACGAATACTCAGAGAATTACAACTGTTTTGGCCATAATGAAACAAATGTAGATTTTTGGAAGCAAATGGAGTTTCTGACACCTGAGCTTTACCGTGTGCTTATGCCAGGTAGAATCTTTGCAATACATGTTAAAGATCGAATCAGATACAGCTATCAGAACGGTGCAGGGTTCACGGATATTGATGATTTCACAGCGGACACTTCTAACCACTTAACAAGAAAGCATCTGCTTGAAAAGATCGACGCTTTCAAAGTGTTGAATGAAAAACTGAAATCAGATGAGATTGCAAAAGAAATTGAAGCAATGCAAGCTGATTATGACAGTTGGCATTTTCATTTATTAGGTAAGATTACAGTAACTACGGACGTAGTACAGGAAAACAACCAGACATACAGGCTCGGTTGGTCGGAAAAATGTAAAGACGGGTCAAAGATGGGTGTAGGCTTACCCGAATATGTGTTATTATTCCGAAAGGTTCCTACTGACACATCTAATGCGTATGCTGATGATAAGGTCGAAAAAAGCAAAGATGAATACTCCCGTTCAAACTGGCAGCTTGATGCTCATTCTTATTGGAAGTCAGGCGGTGAAAGGTTAATGGATAGCTCACAGCTTGCTAGGATGGGACTTGATAATGTCCTAAAGCTTTGGAAGAAAGTAGAATCGAGCGGTGAGTATGATTTTCAAAAGCATAAAATTATCTGTGAAAAGCTGGATGAATTAGGTAAGCTTCCGACTACATACATGGCCGTTCCTCCTATTAGCCAGAATGAAGGAGTATGGACTGATATTGTAAGAATGAAAACATTGAATTCTGATCAGAAAAGAAAGAACCTAACAAAGCACATTTGCCCTCTCCAGCTCGATCTGATCGAAAGACTGATTAACAGATACAGCAACAAAGGCGAAACAATATTAGACCCATTCGGCGGTATTATGTCGGTTCCTTACCAAGCTGTCAAGATGGGGCGTAAGGGTATAGGTATTGAGCTAAACAGCGAATATTGGAATGATGGAACTAAGCATCTTAAATCATTAGAGCAAAAAGCGGCTACACTATCACTTTTTTAAACAAAAAAAACACATGCAAACACAGTCAGCAAGAGTACTAGAGGCTATAGAACTCTATAACAAAAAACACGGTGGAAAGATTATGAACCAAGTACAGCTTGCCATGAAAGTATGGCCTGAAAAGGAATACGAACAGGCAGGTCAAAGGATGCATCATTTGCTTTTTAAAGGGCGACCGTGGAACCTAGATTGGCTTAGGTCAATCGCAAAAATTTTGGAAGTGGACTATAATTTTTTACTAGACTTAGAAGCACATGAACAAACTAATTGAGGCAAATTATCAGAGCATTGTAGATCGGGGGTTGATTACTGCCGATACTAAATACAGGGATTTCTTTAAAAAGCTCACAGAAGAGTATAACGAAGTCAGGATTGCGAAGACAAAGAAAAACAAGGATGAGGAGTGGTGTGATGTCATTCTAGTGGCTCTTAACTACTTTAGGCATCATGATAAACCCGTTGAGAAGCTTCTCTGGGAAAAGGTCAAAAAGAATCAATACAGATCAAAACGTAAGAATATGGAATTACAAGTAGGTCAAAGTATCACCACGGCCACTATTGAAGAGGCTATTATTTTGGGCGAAAAGGAAAGCAAAGGTAGCCTCCTTTACATCTGCTTGGACAAGGCGCGGCTGATCCTTGTATCAGTCAGGCCAAAGAATGTTGTACACGCTATGCCATCGACCAAAGACGTTTCGGGCTACTTCAACAAATACGGCTCACAGCTGCGTAGGCTGGGTATTTACGTTCCTGAATAGAAGTTCGGTATTTCCGAATGATTGATTTTTAAAGAGGTGTAAGCCTCTTTTTTTGCTATCTTAGTACTGTATAACAAAAGCAGGGTCGGAGCTACTTTTGTTATTCCTGAATCTTTTGATTCATTGCCCCTTTGCCACTCCGACGGCTTAGGGGCTTTTTTATTTATTATGAAAAAGACTTTTTTAAGTTTTTACCGTAGAATCTTCAATCAGGATCAGATAATAAGTGTAGATGTAGTAGACGATTCATGCAATGGGTTTGTGGCTATTCATGACGGATTGGAAGACGAGGAAAGCCCTTTATTTGTAATTAACGACCCCAAAACCGCAAGGCTTTTATCTGAATCTCTTGATCAGGCTGCCAGATATTTAGAATCAAAACAAAAGGGAGATTAATATGAGTCAAGATAATGCATATTCAATCACGCCTTACACGGTGTTATCAGATAATAGATTAACCTTCGCATCCAAGTGCCTATACGGT
The DNA here is from genome assembly GCA_013214445.1 of Ekhidna sp. Classification (GTDB taxonomy): domain Bacteria; phylum Bacteroidota; class Bacteroidia; order Cytophagales; family Cyclobacteriaceae; genus Ekhidna. The sequence goes on from JABSPG010000008.1 coordinate 5,766, forward strand.
GTTATACACAGCCTAAGCAATGGCAGAAAATGTACCGCAACAAACAAGTATTTAGCAGATGTTTTGGGTACGAATATCAAGACAATTCAAAGATCTTTAGACCAATTATTAGACCTAAAATTGATTAATAGAGAGGTCAAAAACGCATGCAAAAGAGAGTTGATTTGTACTGTAAGATCCGAAAATACCCACCCCGAAAATGTACCTACCCCCAAAATAGGGGTACCCCCAAAATGTACTAAGGGGGTAGGACAAAATGTACTAACCCCCCACCCCGAAAATGTACCAACCCCCCTAGGACAAAATGTACCAACAGATAATATATTAGATACTAAAGTTGATACTATAATTGATAAAAAAAGTAAGAAGCGCACAAAGTTTATCAAACCTACTAAAGATCAGATCAGGGAGTACTTCACTGAGCTAGGATTGAACGGGCAATCTGAAAGTTTAAGCGAACGATTCTACGACTACTACGAATCCAACGGATGGAAGGTTGGACGCAATAGCATGAAGGACTGGAAAGCGACTTGTAGAAACTGGAAGAAAAACCAAAACCAAACGCAACAAAAAAATGAAACCAATAAGCGAAATAACCGAGAATCTCACCAATACCGCACGGGAGACTTTGACGCAGAACTCAACGCACGCGCCGCCGAATGGATCAACGCAGGAAAGCCCATCGAAGAACTTCAGGAAATCGTTAACCGAGAATATGAAGAGCGCCAAAAAAAAGCAGTATCGTAAATTCAGGATAGCGATAGGCAACGAGCTGATAAGGCTCTCAGGCAAAAAGCCTGTGGATATGATCTGGTTTGATGAGTACAATCTGGTTTTCAACAAACTTTGGGAAATGCAATTTGGAGACGAAGAAAAAAAAGGCTTTCTCTTAGCTGGTGAAAAAGGAACGGGTAAAACACTATTCATCGAGGCTCTGAGAAAAACACGGTACATCAGAGCGCGGCGCGTAAGCTGTAAGGAGATCGAACTACAAGTCAAAAGGGACGGCCAAAAAGCGATCTACCAATACGCAACTGCGCACACCTCCAACGGACGCCCTAACGTGTGGATATTCGACGACATTGGAACCGAAAGAAAGGTCTTGGATTATGGCAATGAGTATGAAATCATCGAAGATCTTATACACGCTCGCTATGAAGCGTTCGACTTCCAAAATATACCAACATACGGCACAACGAATTTGAGCGCAATAACAACGCCCGAAAGCGGCAAAACAACGCTCACAACAAGATACGATGACCGTGTATTCGATCGGATGCGAAAAATGATGCATTTTATCACGTTTCAAAACACTAAATCACTGCGCTAATATGACCTCGCACTACATCGTCAAAAAATCAAAGCATTGGGACAATAAGCAGGATATAATCAGGCTAATTATCTACGATAACGGCGGTACTATTACCCTGAATGAATTGATACAGATTCTACAGCCATGGTACAACGACACACGACGTAAAAGCACGTGTGCAAAAGTCTTCCGACACATCAATAAGATGATGAAAAAAGGACTACTAGAAAGGATTGATAAGGGGGTTTACAGGTTGTTATACGATGATAGTTTGAAGGAAAGCTATTTACCACCTGAATCAAAACAAGTAACTATTTTTTAACAAGTTTAGCGGAATTTCCGCTGAAAGACTTAAATACGCTAATTATGAGGAGATACTTTGAAATTCAAGATTTAAGGAGATGGATTGAAAGGTGTAAAGGATCAATTACACTAGAATACATAATCCCTAGTTCTTTAAAGATTGAAAATACAGATTCAAACGAGGTGAAGGAGATCAAAAGAAAGGGTTATGGACATCTTATTAGGGTCAAGACTAAGGATGGATTTAATCAGGTTGTTATTAATGCGGATCAGCATCAAGCGGTTATGGAAATAGATCATCGATTATCCTCATTTTGGGGATTACCATTTTAAATAAAAACACATTATGAAATTCTATTTAAACGCCCTGTATAGGCTTTATTTTTTTAAATCAGGTACAGACATGCCAAGATGGATGGAGCTAACTTATAGCTGCTTGGCTTGGGTACAGATAGTAGCAATTACGTACGTCATTTTAAAACAAACACTATGAACGACTGGATTAAAATTGAAGATGAGCTGCCTCACGTACTACAAATAGTCTATGTAGTATGTGTGGCTGAAAATTCACAGCGAAGATATAACTATGAAACGATGGCCGTGTACATACCGTACATGACGGTTAAGGCGGATGACTTTATGATAGAAGAGTATTCTTATGAATCAGACTACAACGAAGAAGAAGACGAATTCTACACCCGTGAGGGCTTCTATGAATGGCAAAGCGTAGCTGACATCCATTGGATGATAACTGATAAAGTAACACACTGGAGACCAAGGATTAAACTACCAAAATTGAATGAGGTAAAAAATGAAAACAACTGATAAGGTTTATTCAGCTAAGGTTTTACATGTCCTTTCCACTTTAAGCACTGATTTAAAACGGGAAATGGGCAATCAATATCACAATAAGAATGAGGTGTCTACTGGTATAGCGTCTCGTTCATCAGATATTTTATTTTGGATTTTTAATGCAAAAAACCATCCTCACAAACGACCGTCTGCCGTTGGTAATCTGTACGGTTATTTGGTGGAAAAGAAAAATAATGATAGATATTTGCAGAATACAACTCAATCCACCATATTTACACCGAACTATTTCAAAGGGGCAGCTGAGTTTACAGAGCGCTACCTAGAACTTTTGGACGAAATCATTGAATTTTAAAACACATGGACACAAACAATCAGATTACAAATGAATTGCAAACCGTTGAACCTTCCAAGGCTGACGAGATTAGGGCAATCTTTGCGCCAATGGCCGACACGGTTCAAGATTTTGAAACCAGATTCAAACCTTTCAAAGATCTCAAAGACGAAGAGATTACACCCGAACAAAGCACGGCTGCCAGCGTGCTAAGGAAGGAAATGAAGAAGGTAAGGAGCAACGTTGAAAACGAGCGTAAACGCTTAAAAGAGCCTTTTTTACGAACAGGGAAGGCAATTGATGGAATAGCGAACATTTATAAAGCAGCCATGGGTGACATGGAGACACGGCTTGAACATGTCATAAAGATCACCGAAGTATTAGAGCAAAAGCGCATCGACCGCCTACAGATTGACCGTGGTATAACCATGGCTAAGTACATGGAAGAGGTACCGGACAACCTTGGAACTATGGAAGAGGACGTTTTTATGGCTTACTACGAGGCCAAAAAGAAAGCATTTGAGGACGCCGAAGCCGCGCGAATTGAGGCCGAAAGAAAAGCGGAAGAGCAGAAAGTAATTCAAGAACTACACGAAGACCGCAAGAACACCCTTCTCGATGTGTGGGCTTTTCTATCGGAGGACGATAAGCAGATCAACTTTGGCCTGATCGACGATGCCCGTTTTGGCAAAATCTGGAAAGAGGCCAAAGAAGCCAAGAACAAAAAGGATAACGAGCTTGCAGAATATCAAGCTAAGCAAAAGCGATTGAGGGAATTGAGAATTGAAAGGATAAACCAGTATAACCCATACCTAGGATTCTACGCTGCGGAATTTAAAGGCGAAATCGAGGATCTATCACAAACTGAGTTCGATGAAATGATTCAAGATGCAGCTGCTAATGTAGCAATTGATCAGACTAGAACGACTGAGATTGAAGAGCTTCATGATTTCTTCGTTCATGAAAATTTTGGAATCTGGCACTACTGGCAATACCCAAGCGCGGAATGGGATGTGTGCATTAAAGATGCTCAAGAGCTCAAAGAGATTTATCGTCAGAGGGTTGAAGATCTTGAATCTAATGGCTTTATGGATACGGGAAGCCCTATCGTACTAGCTCAAATGCTCGAAAAACAATACAGCGAAATGCTATCCAAGATGATAGAAAAGCGCGAAAAGGAGCAAGCCGAAAAGGAAAGGATTGATAAGTTAGAACGCGAAGAGGTCGCGAGAATAGAGGAGGAGAAAAAGAAAAGGGAGGCGATGAAAGCTAGTGATTCAAAGAAATGGGCAATGCTCAAAGAAGAGGTTCTAAAGGTTATTGATTCATACGGCTTTAAGTCTGAGAAGTATCAATCTTTTCAACTTGAACTGAAAGAAATAGTAGATTAACCAAAGCCCGAAAGGGCTTTTATCTTTGAAATTATGAGCAAAAAAGCAATACCTGCAAGCGAATTTGAAGCAATAGCTGCCAAATTCAAGGCTATGAAGCCTGTCAAGAATTTCTCAGTCTGGGAAGCTATTAACAGCAAGACAGCGCACGCGCACGGGGTTAGGGAGCAATTCAACCCTGAAAAATCAATCATTGAGAGAATTGAAGGGTCTTTGAAGATCTTACAGGTAATTAGAGAGGCTATAGGTGTACCGATTCATATTAGCTCTGGCTATCGTTCGCCCGTATTGAATAAGTTGGTAGGGGGCGCACGTCGTTCTGATCATCAGGCATTGGGTAACACCATAGCTTTTGATCTGCAAACTAACCGTAAAGGGCTAAAAGCATTCAGCACCCCTAATCAAAAGTTGTTCGAGTGCATTATAGATCTAACTATGCAAGGTGATATACCACCTTTCAAGCAGCTTATCCACGAATTCGGGACGCCCAATGAGCCAAAATGGGTGCATATTAGTTGGGATATTGAGAACCCCAAAAAGCAGATTCTTACTATCAAGCCTGATCTATTTCAAAGCTACGATGACATCACAGATGATTACTTTGATGATCAAGATCAGTACATCAGTGCTATAAATATCAAAGGAATCACTACGGGCGAATCTGAAATTGTGAACGCAAAAGGAGAAACGATAGAGACTTTAGCTAAGTCAAAGCGATTCACGATAATTGACATCGTGGAGATCAACGGCAAACCACACTTCAAAATCAAATGATCAAAATCTATAATCGCATGAAAAATCAAAGTCCAAACGGGGGCGCAGGATTAGGAGTATTTGTAGGGATACTTTTGACAGCGTTCGGATTCGCTTACCTCGTTCATTCTTACGAAAGCTGGGAGGTGATATTTTCAATCGTATCAATAAGTTGGGGCGTGTATCTAGTGAATCACAACACTAGAATTTTTACGCGCAAGAAAAAATAAGTGCTATATTTGCGTAAATCAAAAGCAAAACACATGGAAAATTTAAACGATCATCAAAGGTTTGCGCTCATAGTTGTATGGGTCATTTTTTCAATCTTAATTCATCCAATATGAGCGAAGTAAAGCAAGTAAACAGGTTTGTCACCGTTGTCATAAAGGAAGGTGAACCTGATAACGTGAACGCATTTCCGAGCCTTACCAAGGCATGCAAGTACACAGGTGTAAGCTATTCGACGGCTTCAAAGCAGGGGATGGAATCAGTACACGGCTATCCTTTTACTTTGAATGGGTATAGGTTCTACAAATGCAGGATATAAAATGGCTTATCGTCGTTTAAAAAAATCAGACATCCCGTGGTTACTAAAAACTACGGGACTTTTTTTTGAAAAGGAGGTGCTAGGCATCCCTGATCGTAAGTTTAGATTTGATTTCGCTTGCAAAGATTACAAAATAGCAATTGAATACGACGGTATTATATCGGCAAAGTCAAGGCATACAAGCGTAAAGGGTTTTACTACGGACTGTGAAAAAACCAACCTAGCACAAGTACACGGATGGATAGTATTGCGTTATACGGCTTTAAACCTATCTTCGATCATCGAACAGATCGAACTAGCCAAAAAATTGAGAGATGAAATTAACTGAGATTATTATTACACTGTTGTCGGGGGGAGGTATAGCGGCTATATTACCGCGATTGCTTCCTAAGTATTTTGATTTCCTAATCAAGAAAAAAAAGCAGGATTACGACACATTTAATGCTCAATTAAAGCTGGTACAAAACGCACATCAAAACGTACAGAATGCTAATGCAGACGTCATTCAAAGGCTTCAATTATCTATAGATCAGCTATCCAAGCGCCAAATAGATGATCGGAAAATCATTGATGAGTTGCGAAAAGAGAACGCCGAATTGAAAGCTGAGGTGTTAACCTTGGAAGCTGAATTAAAAGCGCTCAAGAAAGAGAACAATAAGAGCTAATCTTTTCTATATTTGAAGAAAAAAGGCACATGAAAGGCAGTTGGTTCCTCAAAACATTCTTTTCAAAAGAAGCCCTCGTAAGGTTTCTCCCGATTGATTTCTTGGTTGATTACGTTTTGGATCAACTTAGAGGCAAGATCTCAGAGATTAAAGATGAATCTATCCGTAAAATCTTAGCTAATCAGTTGCCTAATCTGAGAACGGCGGCAATGATCCCGATGGACGGCAACCCGAACGACTCAGAACAATTAGAGGAGCTAGGAAAGCACATGGCATACAGCCTCTATGTAGATTCTACCGATTACCTAGATGCTCTTATCAGGGAAACTTTAGGGATTGAAGAAAAGGCTACCATTACCAATAAAGACAGACAAAAAGCCCTCCCAATGATCTACAACGCAATCCAAGCAAGCGGTGCTAGATTAGAACGAATGGGTATCAGGGTTCAACGATAGCAGTTTTTTATTTTCTTGTAGTTTAGGGGAATTTAAAGCCTTGGTATTTTACCAAGGTTTTTTTGTGCGTTGTGACTAGCTTTGCGAAGCGGTTTCATTTTCCAGTGTGTAGTCGCATCATGTGTTTGGCCTCCGATCTAGTCCATCGGAGGTTTTTTTTTGTTCTTTATCTTTACCCAAAACCAAAACCATGAGCGAAAAGAAAAAAAAATCATATAATGATAGCGGTAAAAATTACAGCTACCCTAACCGCGACCCGAACGATAAGACTTTTAAAAAGCAAATTAACTGGTCTAAGGTAGAATTTGCTCTGACTAGATATTGCACGATTGCCGAAGTAGCAACTTCGCTAGGAATAGGGCGTGCTACTTTGGTTAATCGGTTTGAGTTCGAGAAGCCCTTTGATACCGATGAGAGGCAGTTCAAGACAATAGGAGATTTCAAGGCATATTGCCGCGAAGGGGGAAACTCTATTATAAGGCTGGCGCAATGGGAGTCTATAGAACGCGCCGAACCTTCCGAAACTATGCTGATATGGCTTGGAAAGCAATATCTAAAGCAAGTCTCAGAACCAGCTATCAAAATCGAGCAAAACTCAGACGAAGGTATACAACGCGTATTTATCGGTGACTCATCGCAAGCCGTGGACATATTCGAGGATAAGGTAAAAACAGAAGATAAACCAGATGCCGAAAATTGAGGTAACATCTAATTTTTTACACAACTCGAAAGCCTTCCAGAATCGCAAAAGGTATTCAGGCGTTACGACTATATCAGGGCGTTACAATGTGATAGCTCATGAAGGAAGTTCGAGATCTGGTAAGTCTTGGGCTATAGCTCAATTCATAGTAGAATACATCATGCGCTATACAGGTAAGACTATAACTATAGCACGCGATTCTAAAGCAGCTTTGAAGGATACGACCTATCATACTCTAAGAAAAGTCTTTGGTTCTTATGGTCTTAGCCCCGAATACTTTAATAAGTCCGCTACTGATATTCACATACGGGGCAACATTATCAGGTTTGTAGGTTGTAATGAAGACCCTTTGAGAGCGCACGGATTGGAGCAGGATCTATTGTGGATTAATGAAGCCATAGCGGTGCCTAAGCTGACTTACGATCAGATGGTGCAACGTACTAATGAGTTTGTTTTCGTTGACTTCAATCCTAGCGAGGTTGAATCCTATCTCTATGACTTAGAGATGCAAGACAATGTCTATTATGTCAATTCAACCTTCGTAGATAATCCAGCAGCGCCACGTGCTGAAATTGACAAGATCCTTTCATACGCTCACCCGAAAGCAGAAGAACCAGAGGGTTATTGGAAAAAGGTGCGGTTTTATCATCCTGAGTTCAAATCGCATGAAGATTGGGAGCGGTTCAAGGCGAAGAACCTAGAACAGAACAGCGCGGATCTTTGGATGTGGCGTGTCTATGGATTGGGTGAACGTACCGTTGGGGATGATAGGGTAATCAAAAAGTATGAGATCTTCTACGATTATCCAGAGGTCTATGATTCAAAAATGTACGGGGGTGATTTCGGATTTTCACCAGCTCCAGCTGCTGGTATTGAACGAATATTGAACGGCAACAAAGTGTATTTAACTGAGTTAATGTATGAGCATTACACGCAGAACGAAGACATAGCCGAACATCTTAAACCGTACTTAGAGGAGATCTGGGTATGGGACGAAGCAGGCAAAAAGGATATAGCGCGGTTACGTCAACTAGGCATGAATGCTTACCCGTGCGATAAAAGGGGCGGTGTCGAATCTGGTATCAGGAAAATGCAAAGCCGTGAGATATTCATACATTACAAATCTGAAAATCTGTTAAATGAGGTTAGGAATTATCGCTGGAAAAAGACGAAATCAGGTGATTATGTGATCAATTCTAAAGGTCACAGATCAGTAGTTAAGACCGATGACCACCTTTTAGATGCGTGGAGGTACGTGGAAACCCTTTATATTTAGGCTTATGAAACTATTCGGAGGCAATAAGAAGCAAGATATTATATCAAAAAGCGATAGCGTATCGCCTGTATTACCCGAAGGCGTGGAGCTATTAGGTAAAGATGTATGGTATTCTAAGAACGTTGATTTAGTTTCAGATTCATTCAGCTATGAATACGGATCTCCCTCAATGCTTTTGGATTTAGCTTTTGGGAAAAATTCATACGTCTATTCAGTCGTAGATGACATATCCAAAACAGCTTCTTTACTCCCTCGAAAGCTAGTTGACGAATCTGGCGAAGAGGTCGGAATTTCCGACCAGTTCATAAATAGGGTTCTCAAAAAACCTAATTCAAAACAGACTTTTAACACGTTCTATAAAAAAATTCTGGCAAACCTTCTGGTATGTGGCAACGTGTACATCAGGCGTATTCAGGTCGAAGGATTTCCGCGTCCTTTCTTTGTCGTGCTTCATACGCCATGCGTGAAGATTGAAACCCTGAACGGGCGTATTGACGGGGTTGTATCACACTATCAATACGATCAAGCTACTAGGATAGAGGCACAAGACGTGCTACATATTCAATTTGATAACATTGTACGAAGCACTAACTACGGCATGTCCCCTTTGGCGGCTGGAAGATTAGTCTATGAAGGGGCAAATGATGCTTTCGAGGCAAAAGCCTACATGCACAAGAACAGGGGCGCAGCTGGTTTACTTTCCCCTAAAGAAGCTGGAATGCCTTTACAGCCTAAAGAGGAAAATAAGCTTTCAAGTTGGCTTAGGCACATAATAGGAGGTGCGAAAAATGCAAACTCAATCAAGGTAGCTAGTACAGCTATGGATTACGTGCAGTTTGGTATGAGTCCAACTGATTTGAAGTCTTTGGAGGCGCTGGTAAGTGATCTACGATCTATCTGTAGTGTCTATGGTGTAGATTCGGCGCGTTACAACGATCCTGCAAACAGCACATACAACAATAGGCAGGAGGCAAAAGAGCAATTCTACAGGGATGTGGTTCTGCCGTTGTCAAAATGGGTAGATCAGGAACTAAGCGAGTTTATTTTTTTAGACACATTCGGGATTGATGCTCAATTCGAGGTTGACAAATCAGAGATTCAGATACTCAATAGACCTGATTTAGACCGCTCAAGAATGATCATTGAGCAAAAAAAGGCTGGTATTATACCTGTATCCTTCGCTCAGGAACTACTTTATCCTAGTGTGGATTTTTCGGAATATGAAGATCCCGTCGACGATCAACCAATTCAGCCTATTGTAGGAAATGAAAACGAAGACTAAAATGAATAGCTATGAAGTGTAAATGCGGTCGTGAATTAGAAACAAATATCAGCGAAAATTCGCTATGTGATTGTATCAAAGAGAAGATCCAGCGTAAAAAGATCTCGAAAGGAAAGTTGTTAAAGGATCAAACTGTGATAAAGAAATGATCTTAAAAGAATATCAATCAATTGGAAATCATCAAGACAGATTGAATTTTGCGCTCGAAAATAAGCGCGAATTGATAGCGGCTAAGCGTGATTTTGATCATACATCAAAGGCTTTTACTACGTCTCCACAGCTTTTAAAGCACTTGGAAACGGCTATTAAAGCCGAACCTGATCAAGACGGGGTGTACAAGATCGTAGGAAATGCAATCGGCTTTTTAGATGGGCATGATGATGTATCAATGAAGGGATCTTTTACCAAGACTGTGAAGGAAACAGGAAAGCGCGTTAAGATCCTGCGTGACCATGGGCGCGGTATTGATTCAATTATAGCGGTCAACAAGGGGCTATTTATCGAGGATGTTGATATTGAAACCCTTGGATTTCAGGTAATGGGTAAAACCGAGGTAGTCGGCGCTCGAATCCTTCCAAAGTATGATCCTAAAATTGCGGAAATGTACGCCGACGGGGTGATAGATCAACATTCTGTAGGTATTCAGTACGTTAAGCTTGATTTGGCTGTAAATGATCCTTATCAGGAAGAAGAGTACAAGATTTGGCAGGCCACTATAGATCAGGTTATCAATAGAGAGGAAGCGATAGAACGCGGTTTTTATTTTCCTATCTTTGAGCAGAAATTAAAAGAGATTAGCGCGGTAGTATTCGGGTCGAACCCTTATACGCCGACTATGGATAATAAGTCACTCGCAAGCGATGAGCCGTCCAACGACACTCAACCAAAAGACGAGCCGACCGAACCGAAGTCTCACATACACCGAAAATTGATTTGAAAATGAAGGAATTTAAAAGAACGGCGGCAGATGTCGCTAAGATGCTAGAAGCTGACAAGCTCAAGGCGTTGATTCCAGTCGAAAGCTGGTTAAAAGAAAATGGCTATGACGTAAAGTCATTCGCAGAAATCGAGGAAGAGGCGGAAGCTATCGAGGCTCAAAAGACATACTTTGAGTATTCAGCTGCATATATCAATGCCATGGCTGAGAAGGGCGAAGCTTCAAAAGCGGAAGCTGAAAAGACTATCAAAGGTCTTGAATTGAAAATGTCTCAAATGATGTCCGCTACTGAGAAGCTTGCAGAAAGCGCAGCTAAATTTAGCGAACAGGGCAACGGAAGCCAAAAAGATGATTCTGAAAAGTGGTATTCTGAAAAGACCCTTAAAGGTGTTGTCGAGGTCATGAAAGGAAGGGATAATGAGGTATTCGTTCCTAAGTATGGCGTGAAAATAGACGCAAACAAGGCTAATACCTTGACTACTTCCGTTACTGATAGCCCTTTAGCTTTGGTGTTACCTGAAATTGGAAGGGTCGGAACCGTTAAACCTACAGTGTACGACATCTTGCCTAAATTTCCCGTTCCTGCAAATAGCGGTGGTCAGGTTGGGTACTTTGACATGAAGACAGACGGCACGCTCGTAAGGGGTTCTGCTATGATGGCAGAAGCAGCGGCAACGCCTGAATCTGCAATCGAATGGCAGTACTACACGCAACCTTTGAAGAACGTCGGCGACATGATTCCATGGAGTAAGCAATTTGAGCACGACTTCGCATTGTTGACTCAGGAGTTAAGCATCTTTTTGGAAGTGAGCCAAGGCTTGGTAAAAGGAAATCAGATCGTGAACGGTGACGGTACTGGCAACAACCTAGCTGGTATGATTACTCAGATCGGCGCCTATACTCCTGTGGCCTCTGGTATCACTGATGCAAGTATCTATGACTTGGTAATCAAGTTGCGCGAGACCATAGAAAGCCCTCAGAATAGCAAATTCCGTTGTGATTTTGCCGTAATGAACATATCCGACATCAACAAGTACAAGTTGAAGAAAGATGCGAACAATAACTATATCATGCCTCCATTCGTGACCGATAGCGGCGCGGTTATCGATGGCGTGACTGTTATTGAGGATAACAACGTTGTGGCTAAAACGATGTACATCGGTGATCGCAGGTTTGCACGTATCTATCAAGAGCCTGGGATTGGATTTGAGCGTGGATACATCAATGATGACTTCAGCAAGAATCTTGAAAGATTGAAGATCTTTGAAAGGCTATTGTTCTTGATTCGTAACATTGACAGAGCTGGCTTCCTTCGTGTCACTGACATAGACGCGGCTCTTACTACGCTTGCATCTTAATCTTAGGGATATGAAGATCAAGCTAGTAAAAGATTTTGAGCAACATAAAAAGGGGACGGTCTTTGAGACTGTCCCTAACGGCAGATTATCGCTCGATGTGGCAAAAAGCCTTATCAAGCGTAACCTTGCCGAGGTTGTGACGGATCAAAAACCGAAGCCGAAAAGGCAAAAAAAAGAAAGCGAATAGATGAAACCTTCCCAATTTTGGGAGGGTTTTTTTATACATTACATCAAAAAAAATTATGGCAACAATAACAGTTACAGCAGAAACAAACGGGTTTTCAGTCAATATTGACAATGAGATGTATTCTTATAATAAGGGTCAATTAGTGGCTTCATCGAAGAATATGACAGGCGACCTAGTACACCTTGCACTACCTACAGGTAAATACTTACATCATTTTAATATTGCATCAGATACGCTAGATATTGGGGGTGTCACGTCCTTCGCGAATGCAGCTGCTTTGATAGCGCAGCTTGACAAGGTTATAGCTGCCGCCCCCGGAGCATCGAATGTGATAGGAAAGGTAGATAAGTTCGGATTCAATAAGAATGTACAACCCGGTTCTTATGTCCTGATCAGTTCGTATGGCGGGACGTTCGATGAGACTAACATCATGACGACCGAACAGACCTATACTATTGCATACAACAACACAACAGACGGGGCGACGGCCACAGGCGCGCGTATCCTTCAGTTTACACACATAAAAGACGTTGACGGAGTTATTACGGAAGTGGATGAAATACATATTCTAGGATCGTCTGGTTCCGATGTAACAACATTTTCAGGATTAGGAATTAACAGGGTCATTGTAGTTGATTTTGGTGGGGATGCTAAGAATGGAGATGACATTACAATAACAGCTACCACAGACGGGACTACACAAGCCCAAATTGAAGTTGGAACTAGTGTCACTGAACAGCTTCTATATCATACTCCTGAGAACGTCAACTTCAATATGACTAGGTTTTATCTGACTTTCAGGAAGACGTCTGGGGGAGGCGTTCCTAAATTGGATATACGCTTAAACTCTTATTCAAGAATTACGGGTGGTATCTATAATGTCAGGGAGTTGTCAGGAGACACACAGCGCGGTAATGAATTAGACCCGAGTAACTTTAATGCTGACTTTGGAGGGCGTGAGGTGATCTTTGTTGATGTACAGACAGATACTGCCAACACGGCAATAAATGGATCATTTGGCGGTGAACTTACCGTTGCGTAGATTTGAGAGTTTCATTTGGGAGAAGTTTTGAAAGCACTTAAAAGCTCTGGTATTTTATCAGGGCTTTTTTTATATTTGTTGCAAGAGCTTTAAACCCTCTTTAGGATCGCACCTAAAACATTCGTCCTTATCAGTGTTTGCCGCACTGATAAGGACTTTTCTTTTTAACCCGTCTGGTTATTATCTTTGAATCACTCATAACACACAGGGGTAATACCTCTTTTCTTCATCATTTGGGATTTGATAAACCCGTTGGGCTATTCTAACGGGTTTTTTATTTACTTTGAAAAAAAAGAACGAAACATGCCCCTACCTACGATCAATCAGGAGGATTTCAAAGGAGATATTAACATATCACAAGCTGGCACTATCAATACTGATTTTGACGCCTACATTGAAACCTACATACAAAAGGGTATCAGAGACACATTAGGGGATGCCGCATTTGTCCAGATCAGGGATAATACAAGACAGAAATGGCAGGATCTTTTCAACGGGGTGGACTATACGGACAAGAACGGGGACGTAGTATATCAACACGGTATGACTAATGCTCTAAGATATTTTATCTACTTCTTTTGGTGTCGTGATTCATTCATGAACAGCCCTAACGGGAATGTTTCGGCGACATTTGAAAATGCAGAATTACTCAATGCTGGAGGTCAATTTGGAGTAGTTCGAGAACGATATAATAGGTTTGTCGATATTATGAACTGTGAGGTATTCCCTTTTATTTCTGAGTTCAAAGAATCGAGCGAAGCGATAACAGGGTACACAGATAACGGCGGAGGATCTATTACGATTGAGTTCGCGTCTACGAAATACCTACAGTCAGGCGATCTATTGAACGTAAACGGGACGGATTATACGGTTAGTGCGGTTGATACAGATGTTTCTGCCACTATTTCGGGCGCTGGCTCCTTGATCCCTACAGGGGACGTAAAATGGGAGCCGTTCGGAATGATTAAGAATACTTACACGGAAAGGTTGGTAATATGAGTAAAAAGCCCGTATTGATAGAACAATTTCCTGTTGTACCCGATGTTATAGAGGGGTTCATTAACTCAATTGAGTGGGTGGATGATTACACATTAGATCCGTTGAACTTTGTACACGGAACACCCCTAATGACCACTACCCAATTTTCAAGGATAGATGATAGTAAGTTGCGTTTTCCCCTTTGTTATCTGCCCGAATTCTTTACGGGGCGAAAGTATAACAGGTATTCACCTATTCAAGCTGAGGTCAATCTCAGGTTGTTCTTTTTGGTCAACGTCAAATCAGAGGATCTAACAACGGATGATCATTACGCTAATCCTTTAGATCTGATGCGTAGGTATGTCGAGATATTCACATCTCACATGGCCTATTATGAAGCCTTCCAGATCAGACCTACAGACGCACCTTACCCTTTTATATTTCATGCGAACGCTGGCAGATACGCAGATCGGAGGGGTTACGACGCTCGAATATTTCAGGAATCCACATCAGGGATTGAGATAAACTTTACAGCGTTGAACCTTATAAAATGCGATAAAACACGACGCTATGAGCCAAATCCAAACCCTGACACGGGAGAGGATGGATCACAGGGAGGTGGTCAATTCAACGCATGGACGGTTAATGAGTCTAACGTGGTTATTTCCACGCCTAACACGGGGTCTAGTGATGCTCCAGCTATCAATGTAATTAACAAATCCTCCCAGCCTTGGGAAGTCGTAAAGGATGTTCAACCCATCTATGATTTAGATGTCGCCTACTTTGATACGTTGGGCGTACTAGATCCTAGCGTGGGTACATCCGTTACAGTATCGGGCGTGGATGGATTAACGGCTAATGTATCGGGTGAGCTAGACTTTTCATCTGTTGAAACCGACATCTACCAGCTCACTATTTCGATCTTTTCCGAACGCGAAAACATCCAAATCAAGCAACAAGTGAAAGTGAGAAACTCTATTTAGTTTATTTTTGTAATATTGATCAAATTAAAATTTAACTATTATGCCTCAAGCGTGCGAATGTTCAGTCGGACTTGGTAACCTTGGCGACAAGTTCGCCGCCGACAACATAATGAGAGTGCCCCGAATGCTGATCTTTGTCAATCAGTACTCAATTGCAGGGGGACGGAATGGAATTGATTTATCGGTTGAATTGACCGATGCGAGCGTTCAAGCTTTGATTGATCAAAGTAATAAGTCCCTTAGGTGGCACTTCCTTGACGAATTGGAAGACGTCGAAAACCTTAGAGCTGATCCTGTATTTCAAGAGCTGGCATCAGGAAGACGCCAATACATCAGACAGGGCGTTAAGACCTTTACGGCGGCTATCTATCGCAGGAATCCGCAATTTCTGAAGCAAATCGAGCGTATGCAATGCCCTACATTAGGCGTTTACATGATAGATAATTGCGGCGATTTGTACGGGATGATCTCAAGCGATGGGGCTACGTTGTATCCGATGCGTGTTGGAACTGGTTCATTCTCTTCAAACTTGGTTGAAATGACCTATAGCGAAGAACAAAAAGTAATGATCAGCTTTGATTTTGACAGAATCGAAAAGGACAGCGATGTTCGCAGACTTCCTAAAAGCGAAATGAACGCCGACCTCGATCTATTATCCAAAGATGGCCTTTACAACATCGCTCCCGTAGTAGTAACCGCTAGTGTAACAGCTACGAGTGTACGAGTAGAGATGAACTACGACAGCGGAACAGCGATCACTCCGAATAGATTAGAAGGATTGGTAGCTGGTGACTTTGCATTGTACAACGTGACCGATGATGCATCCGTAACTGTTGACTCTGCTAATGAAGTAAGCCCGGGAATCTATGATCTAACGATCCTTACTCAGGATGGAGATGCTGGAACCGTAACGGCTACGAAGTCAGGCTATGACATTAGTACTACTTCGTTTACTTTCGGATCTTAACCATTTTCCTGGTATTAAGAAAAAGCCCTCTGAGAAATTGGAGGGCTTTTTTTATGGTTAAAAACAAATTCCCCCTTCGTACAACAACTCATTAATCCACTCCTCATACTTCGCTTTGTCCTTTGGCTTGACTTCGCCTTCGATCACTTCCCATTCCAAGGTATGAACCGTACCTTTCGCCCAATCTCTCATAAGATCCCATGAATGAAACGGTACATTGTAAAGACCTCCGATTACATCCAGAACATCGGAAGTTGCAATTTGCTGTGTTTCGCTCAACTTATTGCGTGAATTCTCAACGAATGAAAGTAGATTGATTCTCGTTTAACATCTTGCAGCGGATTCAAATAGGTTGTGTTTCATGATCATGTGTTTAAACAGGGGTCTTACATCGTAGTGAATACCCCTGTTTGTTAATTGTTAATTGTTAATTGTTAATGTACCATTCAAGTACTTTGTCAAAAAGTACTTGAGTGTAATCAAGTGACTGCCTCATTTCATTGACTACCTTAACGTAATTTTTAACCGAATCAGGACTGCAATACTCAGGGTATAATTCATTTTGGACATCAGTTAAATCTACAAAACGCTTTCCTTTTTGCAGGGTAGGACAATAATCCACAAAGAATCCTGAGTACGTCCAATCGCCATCTTTTGACCCGTGGTGGCTATTTGGGTAAACGGTTATCCGAATCTTTGATCCCATAACATCGAAGCTATCATCCCGCCCTAATAAGATCTTATTAACTACCAAACCTTTGTTGGCTTGATATTCTTGCATTCTTCGGGCGATTTCCATCTGTAGATCCACCATCCAAATAGATAGAGTTTGCCACTCTTGTACCATTTCTTCCCACTCTTGCCTTGTTGTGTTTTTCATTTCCTTGTGTTTTTTGCATTTGCTTATGCAAATATAATATATATTTATTCCCGCGCAAGCATAAACAGAAAAATAATTAAATATTTTTTCAAATGGCTTTAAGTTTAGGGAAACTCGATAAGGTAGTACAGCTCTTCATAAGAGGCTTAGACGTCAATCAAATGCTTTCTGAGATCTGGCAAAAAAGAGAAATTCAGGATTACATCATTGCTTTAAATCAGGATGCACAACTATTTGATCAGGGTATAACCTCGGACGGATCAAGTTTAGGTACCTATTCACCTTTTACAATTGCTAAAAAAGAAAGCGAAGGGAAGTTTGTGCCAGCCGACTTTCACATTACGCTATTCGATGAGGGCGATTTTTACGATTCCTTCAATATTCGCGTGACTTCAAACGGCTTTCTAATCGTGGCCGATGCTATCAAAGAAGACGGTACAGACTTAGTTCAGGAATACGGTCGTATCTTAGGGCTTACGGACGAATCAATACAGGAACTAGGAGACGTGATACAAGATGAGGTTAAGCAGTACATTGAGCAGAAATTACAGGAGCTTTGAGACCATACCAGCGGACATCTACTTTAAGATCCTAGAAAGCCGCGACCCTTCGCCTTATCTAGGTAAGGGTTTGAAAGCTCAAAAAAGGTGGGATGTTATCTATAATGACTTTCTAAAATTCTATGGAATCTCAAAGGAGTATAGGACGTATCTTGAGAAGATGCGAAAGGCTATCAAGCTCTATGATCAGGCCTATAATAAAGGCCAGATTCACAAAAAACTAATCGCTGACCTCACATTCAAAGAGGCTCAATCGTATCTTACAACAGCTACACGTGAAGATATAGCCGTTGTAGTGGCGTCTGTATCTATGCGTGTAGGTTTTCCGTTGAAGTTGGAAGACATCACAGCAAAAGAATTTTACGCATATTTGAAAGCGTTGAGAGACAAAGACCAAGCAGAAAAGGAAAATCAAGCAAAACAAACCTTGAAAAATGGCAGAGGCAGCAATTAGGAATGATCAGATATTAGAGCCTACCTTATTCGAGGTTCAGACCCAAAACGCTTTAGAGTTTGAAAAGGCTCTTAAAGGTGTAAAAGACGGCTTTACTTCAATAATTTCTGAATCTGCAAAAGCAAGTCAGGGCAACACTTTCGAGACCGTTGAGGATCTCCGTAACATGGAGCAAGCTATTAACAATGTTAAGAAGTCAGCGGACAACCTCAACAAAGTCAGGAATGAAGAGCTAAAGCTTCAAGAGCGGTTAAAGAAACTACAAGCTGGCGAACTTGACGAAAAGCTGAAACTGCAAGAACAGATCAGGCGTGAGACTAAAGCGCGTCGAGACGAAATAAAGGCGAAGGCAGACGAAGGGAACGCCTATAAGAAGCTAACAAAAGAAGTCAACGCGCTAAGCGATGAATATAAGAGACTAGCAGCCGAACAGGGAACGAACAGCGAAGCAGCACAAAAAGCCTTAGCAGCCTTCACAAAGGCGAATGATAAGCTCGAAGAGATCAATAAAAGCGCGAAGGATGGGCGTAGGAACGTGGGGCGCTATCGTGAAAGTTTGGAGGGGTTATCTGTCGGAGGCTTTAATGTAGCTGCTAGTTTTGGCGCAGCTTCAACTGCTGCAAAAGCTTTCCTAGCTAATCCTGTAGTGGCCGCGGTGGCAGCTATTTCGGCTGGTCTTTTGATCTTAGGGCGTGCTTTTCAGAAATCAGAAACGGGGGCAAAGCTTTTAAACAAAGCGGCTGCGATTACGGAAGGGCTTTTCGCTGGCGTGGTTCGTATCGTCGATAGCGCTACTCAATCCTTGATATCTTTTACACAAGATCCCGTTGAGGGTCTTAAAAACCTAGCTTTTAACATCTTTGATCTCCTGATACTAGCTAGGTTGGAAGCGATCCTGAATTACTTTGTGATTATTAAAGATGCTGTACAGGGCCTTATTGAGCAAGATTGGGAGAAGTTGGGAGGCTTAGCTGAAAGATCGGTCAACAACTTCGTGCAACTTACCACGGGCGTAAGGGATGCTACTAAGGCATTCTCAGACTTTACAAGCGAAGTATCAAAGGGCGCGGTTGAATTCGACGCGCTAAATACGCTTACAATCAATACAAGAAAAGAAAATAGGCTTTTGGCCGTTCAATTGGCAAGAACCACAGCGGAATATGAAAAGCTTACAGCTGCGGCGGATTCAGACGGTATCGCACTAAAAGAACGTATTGCATTGACACAAGCGGCGGCAGAAGTTCAAAAAGAGGCCGCGGATCAGGAATTACAGATCGCCCGTAATAACCTAAACCTGATTAACGCCGAGGTTCAAGCAAGAAGGGGGCAAATGATACCCGAATTACTCGACGAACAAGTACAGGCTCGTGTTGCATTCATAGAGGCTCAAAAGAACGCTACCAATGCGCTCTTTGAGATTCAAGAACTAGAGATCAGAAACCGATTAGACTACTTTGACCAGACTGAGGACGATTTGGTTGATTTTAGAGACCGTCAAAAAAGTATTAATGAGGATATTGTAGGGGATGAAACCGCCACTTTAGAAGCGCGTCAAGCTGCTTATCAGGAGAATCTAGTACAAGGCCGTAGGCAACTAACTGCATCCGTACAGCTAATCGAGGACACGGCTAACGAATTGCGCCGAATTAGAGGCCAAGAGGGCGAGATTCAAATCAATTTTGAAGACCTGATAGACCTTGATCCTATTGAATTAAATAGGGCGTTGGATGATCTTCAATTAGTAGAACGTCAACGGAAGAGGATACTAGAACTACTCAAAGAAGAACAGCAATTTAGGCGCGATAATATCAACACACAGAAAGAGCTTAATCAGGTTGAACAGGAAACTAAAAGGATAACGGATGATATTATTTCGCAAAGGATTGCACTTGCTAAAGCATCGTTTGAGTTCGCAGACGCGGAAAAAATCAGGGAACAACTCGCAAAACAACGCCGTCAAAACGAGGTCGATGCGTTACGCGCGGAGATCCAACAATTTGAGGAAGGATCGCAAAAACGAATCGAATTAGAACGGCAATTGAATGACATTCTCCTAGATATTCAGCTTGAAAAGCTTGATAAAGAGAAGGAGGAACGCGACAAAGCAAGGAAGGAAGAAGAAGAAAGTACTAAAGAATCGATTGCTAAGCGTACGGAGCTTGAAAGAGCCGCAATAGAGCAAGTGTCTAATCTGATTAAGCAAAATTCAGAAGAAAGGCTCACGGCTTTAGATGAGCAAATAAACGCTTCTTTATCGCGTCAAGAACAACTAGCGGAAGCCGCGGAGCAAAGAGGCTTGGAAGCTAGTGAGTCTTTGGCCTTAGAACAACAAAGACAACGTGAATTAGAGCTTCAAAGGCAACGTCAATTAAAAGAGCA
Organism: Ekhidna sp.; assembly: GCA_013214445.1. Taxonomy (GTDB): domain Bacteria; phylum Bacteroidota; class Bacteroidia; order Cytophagales; family Cyclobacteriaceae; genus Ekhidna. The sequence continues at coordinate 26,319 of JABSPG010000008.1, forward strand.
ACAGCAATTTGAGCTTGCCTTAGCAGCGATCCAGACTTACCAACAAAAAGTGAGATCTGGCGACAAGAACGCGCTTACATCTACGGCGGTTGAGATGCTTGCTCTAGAATCATTCACAAAAACCTTAGTAGGCTTTTTCGAGGGTACGGAAGACACGGGCAAGGCTGGTGTGCTATCAGATAAGCATGGCAAGATCACAGGATACACGCATGAAAATGAGCGTGTAGTTCCTAAGAAGTGGAACGCTATGATCCCATCGAACATGAGCAACTTTGAGCTTGCACGTGTTGCTCAGGATTACGCCGCTACAGGTGGGCAAACAGTGGATACTAGCGAAGTATTCGAGCAAATGAACATGCAATTGAAAGGTGTGAATGATAAATTACACGCTATAGAATACCGTAGAGAGCTTACTATAGATGACGTATTAGGCGTTGTTAAGGAGTCCTTTAAAAAAGGAACCGTGACCAAAACCAGAATTTCCAGAATACCTAAATATCGCAAATAATGGCCGTAACATCACAGAATGCAGAGTTTAGGATATTATTAGCAGGCGAAGAAGTCGCGCCCGGGTTGAATTGGGAAGGCACAAAGATCCTCGCAAACTTTGATGATGAAAATCAAAACGCTGGCATTGAGACCGAAAGCTTTGATTTTGTTGGCCGTGGATACCAGATCTTAAAGGAGCGTGTTGACCGTGGCTTATCGGGCGGTTTGGGGATCTTTCACGGAGTTGATTTTAAAATTGAGGTATTCAATGAGAATAATGTCATAGAATCCTTTACGGGCTACGTGGACTTGACGGAGGGCGCAGTATGGGATGATGAAAACTCACAGGTTAGCGCGCGTATAGTGCGCGATGCTGATCAGTCAAAGCTTGATGCAATAGCCGCTAGTGTATCGGTTCAAGAGTTGTACCAAAAGGGACATATCCGATTTGATCAAGTTAACTCTGTAACCTTTATAGTTGAGAAAAAGACAGATCCTTTGGCTACTGCTATGGTTTCGGTTATGACTTTCTTAGTTATTAAGGAAATCACATCAGCAATTGAAGAGCAGAATAAAAACTTTAGCAGGATTTCAAGTATTGGCGATGTGCTTAAAGCGGCTAAATTCTACCTGTTAAGATTAGTGTATTACGCAGCAATAGGATCTGCCATATTAGAATTGCTAAACGTAGTATTAGAGCTGTTTGGAGTTTATCAAGACTATCATTACTGTATGCCAGTTCAGCGAATCATAAAAGGGTTTGCATCCTCTTTAGGATTGGGGGTTAAGTCAGAGATAAGGATACCGGGCACATTGTGTTATCTGCCTTCCAATAACAACTTCAATACTCAGGAGGGGTTCTTAGTTAATCGTAAAAGAATAATAGACCCAATTCCAAGGCCGAATGATTATGGGTACTTAGTAAGTGAGGTATTGCAGCTCGTAAAAGATCTCTATAACGTCAAAATAAAAGTGGATGGTGAAAATCTTTTAATCTACGATTACCAAGGCAACCCGACATACTTTGAGAACATCCGCGACGATTACGATGAAATTAAAGCAGACTATCAAGGCTTGGGCGAAAGTGAATACATTATACCAGATGTACTCGATAAGCCTTATAGGTTCAACACTGACGAAGTATCAGGCAACCTTTTAATGTCATTTGATACCGACACATTTGACGAATACACCATAGACGAATATCAAGGCACGGCTTTAGAGGTTCGGACTACAGCGAAAAGCGAAGCAAGCGCAACACGGAACCTATTAAAGGGTAATCGAGAGATTGATTTTGGTTTAGCATTGGGCAAAAAATACGGCGGTGTTTCTGGTTTCAGAAACCTGTTAAACAACCTCTTTTCATTACTGACGATTTGGAAAGGTATTTTTGGGGTTCGACTAGGATTCACCGAGGTTCAGATACTACGCGAATCACTTGTATTTTCAAGCCACAACTACTCAAAGCCTAAACTCATAATAGGTCAAAGCATAGACCAATCTACAACCCTAAGAAGCGGTGGTGACAACCCTATTATTATCAATGACCAATTCCAAACCTATCTTACTGCCAAATACATCTATGAGACATTTCACAAAAATGATATTTCATTCGCTGCTCCCTATCGAGGACAAAAAAGGATCTATGAGAATGTAAAGATTCCGTTCGGAATGTCCGATTTTGTGAAAATATCGAATAACAACATAGCGAATCTGGAAGCTGGAGGTAAAGCGGTTATCAGGCGTTTAGAGTGGGATTATCAATCCGACTTTGCTTTGATTACCTTTGAGATACGGGAACCGTACACATTCAATATTGAAGAAGAAATATTTGAGCCATCATGATGATCAACGATACAGCACATAAAGCCTTTAAGGAGCTTGCTAAAGCAGCTCAACAAGCAAAAGAGGAATTCAAAGAAGCAATCGGAAAGGTGGGAGAATGCCCAGAAAAAGCGCAATTGCTAACGATGTTTCAAGAAATCGAGAGCGGTCAAACCGACCTAACGAAAATGGAAGAGCGTATCCGTAAAATGATTAACAATGCCTCTTAATTATCGAGTATACGACTATAAGTTCTTTAATGAGCAGACTAACGGTTCCGACTTTAGCCTGAATCCTACAGATTTCACCGAAAATCTAGTAGGCAACGTAGGTACTAAAATCAAAGTGGAGTTCTTGGTTTACTTTGAATGGTTCACAGACGCCTCGAACGGTCAAGATACGCTCTATTCAGAACCAGCTTTGAATCAAATAAGTAGGCAGATAGGCAACTTTCATGATGACGGTTGGAAGGTAGGACACGTCTTTGAATGGCGTAATAACTTTAATACAGGATCAGAAAGCGCGATTCCTTTTTATGCTGAAATCACATACATAAGCCCTAACGGGCGTACACTAGAATACGCGTCAAGCCTTGGAACGGCTCCTGTATCTGGTAGTTATACAGATGTTGGATTGAGGGCTTATGCTTCGGCTTCGGACGAGTTCGGATCTCACATGTTTGGTCTGATCTACAATTACGGGATCATTGAGAACGACGAAAACGCAGGGAACTATAACAACTACGCAACAGAAGAGGAGCAAGTGTACTACTTCTCAGGAATTGGAGCTTTTGACGGGGGCAACAGGATTACAAGCGCTATACAGGGCGAAAACTTAGGCATAGTTAAAGGCTGGCAAACGGGGTCTATAGAATGTAATTATCAGAATAACACGATCTACAGGCAACAATTTAAGGTATCACATGAGTTTATCCTTCCTTACTATCGAGAAGATGAGCTTCAAAACCTGATTAATAACCAGCCTTTCGACTCCTTAGAGGGGACTAAGACATGGAAGTATGTCCCTAGATTCAGGTTTCGAGAAGCGATCTCAAACCCTAATGATGAGATTGATTTTGCTTTTGATGAAAACTTAGGTTCGGTTGGCTTCTTTGATGAGAATTACAACGGATTCAATAATGAATATTCAATAGTATCGGTATCTTATCAGGACTTCGCATCAGGCGACACGGTAACGGGCTTACAGATCTTTGCAGATACGCGCGTGAACATCACAGTAGCAAAAGCAAGCGGCGAATTCGCAACCGATCAGATATATTTACTTACTCATTCATACTTACCGCCTGATACGGAAATAAAAGGCCAACCTACAGATTGGCAGGCTAACACATTATACGATTCTCTACGCTGTGTTACGGGAATAGCCAACAATGGAGCAAATGAAATATCCTTTTCGAGTGCTGAAATTATAGACGGTAATCTGGTTATTCAGATGATCGTAGGCTACGCTTTAGAGGATCGGTTAAAACTGTCTTCTATCAAGCGATTCGCCTTAGCTGTTCAGGTTGGGGATGATATGCTACAAACTAAGGATGATAATCGCGCTAACTTATTAGTCGATGTTGGGCAATATGTCTATGGTGGTGATGTCTCAGAACTGATCAATCAAACATCATGGGGGATCCTCGAATGGGGCGACGAATTAGGGGTTACTGAGTTCAAATCTGACCTTTTTTGCTGGAATGAAGACGATACAATACATCAAGTTGGTTTCACGATTGATCTAAGCAAGAACGCGGTAATTAACAACGCGGCGGCATGTCTGGTAGCTCGAAAGGATGACGGGGCATTCTTTATAATTGATCAAGTACAGATTGATATAAGCAATTCAATAACCGATTCAAACGGAGTTCAACAAATTAATACTGAATCTCAACGGGCATATTCATTCGTTGACGGTTCACAGTATAGGATATTGAACTTCACGACGGGTTCACTCATAGGTGAACAACAAGCCTATCAAGTACAGTTTGCGCAAAAAATACAGTGGAAAGAATGGGTTCGTAATGTGAATGCAGATACTGTATTCTACAACGCGTCAGAGCCTAATGATGGATTGAATAACAAGTCCTCTAATTATTCAGGTCTGAATGATTACGAGGTTAGGGCTGGCTTGTTGGTCGGTCTTTCTGGCACGGATCAATTAGGCGAAGAAATTAACGGCGTTGCACTTCTCATATCGGGTATATTGACCGTAAATGATTACGATCAGGACAAAGCGAACGACCCAAACATCTGGAGTAGTGCTATTGAGATGCGTGAACCTGATCAAACCGTTAATATTGGTAACGTGTACTTTACAGATAGAGCGTCTCAGATCGTATCCATTCACACCAATTCAGGCGGCGCGGTTACGGACTTAACGGGAATAGTAGTACTACATCGCTATGAACCAGAGAACACCGCGAGCGATGAGATTGTAATTCAATCGGCTTCGTTAACTTTGGAAGGCGGCAACGTGGTGGCTAAGTCATTATTAGACCCCTCACTTTTAAATAGAAATCAGAAATACAAAATATCAAGTCGGATCTATGGATAATCTACTCACTAAAGAACAACAGGATTTAATGTCTCAGATCCTAGTTTCCAATACAGCGCTTGAAAACGATTACACTGAATTGGATCGTTTGGCTGGTATGGATTTATCTCTACCATGGCAATTTGAATTAAGACCTCACCAGTTGCCAGGTCAAGATAATTTCGACCCGTCCGTAATTTCTTTGGTTCTTTTCTTTAAGAACACGGACAACGGATCGGAATTTACTTTCAAATTCTACACAGCTGGGCTTATCGGGTTTGGTGAAACAAACCAAAGCGGTATTGAGGTGGCTTATAGCAAGCTTGATGCTAGAAAGCAATCAGAGATCATTGATAAGTTAGCAGAACTTAAAGCTCTAATCTAATGCCATTAAGTACCAATTGGAGGCAGTCAGGCGACTTTTATCTATCATCAAGAGATGGTGATGATCTTAATTCAGGAACGGCTCAGAATGCACCAAAACAAACTTTGGCTGAAACTTTTGCATTATGGTCAAACGTTGACGCGGCGAATATTATAGTAAGATCAGGTTATTATACATACGACAATTCAATTGTAAGTGGTTCGCATAACCTTATATCCGATGGCTTAACCGTCTTAGATGGGTCGGGTATTTTTCCCGTCATCAACTTTGGAGATGATGACGTAGGGAAGCACTTTGAGGGCTGGTATATTATCAATTGCGACACGATAAAGGGAGACGGCCAAATCCGTTCAAGATGTGTGACCTTTTCAAAATGCGTAGTTAAAGATTCAATTAATCTTGATTTACGGGCAAATCCTACACATCAGATAACATTGAATATGTTTATTAATTGCTCAGTCGCTTTTAAAGTAATATACGCATCTAACAACCACTTTAGAAATACCTTTATTAACACCTCAATCGAGGTTGATTATGCTATTTCAGAGAATCAAAATTTTGGGAATAGTTACTTTTCCGAAGATTCATCTTTAACGGTCATAGGATCATCTAACACGGTTGTTTTTAATAATTGCGGATTTGGTCAAGATGTATCAGGCTTTACAATCGGGGGTACACAGATAGGTAGTATTACTTTAAACGGTGACTCAAATCCTATAAGTACCGAATACTCAGACGGTCAGGTATTCTCAGGGACTTATGTTGATGGGAGTGGGAACGCTTTTATTTTCAATAATTCATTCTACGTAGCTGATCCTCTTTTTACGGACTCAACAAATGAACTATTCTACCTACAAAACACACCTACTCAGAGCAGGCTATACAATAGTAATAACATAGTAGGGCGATACGGATTAGGTGAATTATTAAACTGTAATCATCCTCACTTCGATGCTGGAAATGGGGCAAACTATGCAAATGTAAGTTGCAATGTAGGGACGGGGCACTTTGAATTAACTACCAATCCCGCGATTCTTCAAGGATTTGTCGAGGGCGCGGTTGATGTGCAATACGCGGTCGATTTGGGCGCGGTGGTGACCATTACGGATGAGATACTATTTAGCTTATTAGGCTTCAACTTCTTCAATGGTGAATGGGTGGATGATGCTAACTATCAAGCTGGTGTGAACGACGAAGTAAGGCTAACTTTTCAGCTCCAAATCTGGAATGAAAATACGGCGAGTTGGGGAGCTATTCAATTTTTTGAAATAAACCAAGCTCCGACGGTGGACGGATCAGGGCGCGGTAATGGCAACGTAGATGTTGACTTTGCCAACGAATCTGCTATTTCAGGGCGTTATTTAAGATTTGCACGTATTTCTTTACGAAAAGACGGGGTTTAAAAATTCTGTGAATTATGGCTTTAAGTACAAATTGGAGGGTGTTGTCTGGTATATCGGGGAGTATTGATAGGTATGCTTCCCAAAAAGACGGGGACGACTTGAACGCTGGCACAGCTCAAGCTACTCCAAAAGAAAATATTACCGATTTTTTATCCATTAGTGTTGGCTTACGAATAGTAATTAGATCTAGTTATTATAATCAAGGAGATTTTGTTCACCAACAAAAAACTAAAGAAATTATAGCAGATGGCAATACCGTATTAGACGGTGGCGGCGGTTTGATTAATGGATTTATATCTAGTTCAGGAAACTTAGATATTAGAACAATTTTAAGAAATATATACATTTTAGATTATAGTAATTTTTCAAACGGATCGAGAGCAATACTTGAAAAGTGTACCATAAAAAATTGCAATTTTTCAAAAGCGGATAGTGACAGTACAGATTTAACTATTGATTATCTATCAATAATTAAATCTGTATTTATAAACAGCTCTGTTTCAGTTAGAGGAATAGATACAAGTTTTTTATTTACTGGTTATAGCAGGGTATATAATAGGTGCATTTTCATAAACTCATCATTTATAATTCATAAATTATATTTTGGCGGGGTGGTTAATATTACTAATAGCTTTTTTGATAAAGACTCGAATATTTCAGAGGGTACAAACCCTACTAAGACATGGGCTAACTTGAATCTGACTAACTGCGCTTTTAACTTAGAGGGATTAAACGGTACAACTATACTAAGCGATGCAATATTTGATATTACCTTGGATGGTGACGCAACAACGATCACGGCAGAATACCCAGAGAATGAATTATTTTCAGGAACCGTTACACTAGATGGTATTGTCGTAACCTTCACAAATTGCATGTGGGTAACTGATCCGTTGTTCGTTGATCAGGCTAACGAGCTATTTTATTTACAAGCCACAAGCCCACTATTTAATAATAGAAACATAATTGGCAAATATGGTCAAGGCCAACTAATTGACGCCACACATCCGCAATTCAATCCTTTGAATGTTGGCGTAGTGTTGACTGATATTAATGTGGTAGGTGGAAACTTTGAACTAGATACTACAGGAGGAAATCAAGTAGGGTCAATAGTAGGTAGCACGGATGTAACACATGCTATTGATTTAGGTGGACTGACTACGATTAATGAAGAGGTGCTTTTTTCGATGGCTGGTTTTAACTTCTTCAATGGTGAATGGGTTGATAGGTTGAATTATCTATCAGGTTCTAATGATGAGGTTCGATTAACGTATCAGATTCAACTGTACGATGAAGTTCTCAATGATTGGGGTGGTACGTATGAGTTTGAGATAAATCATAATATGACCGTGGACGGTTCGGCACGTGGTAACGGGAATGTGGACATTGACTTTGCCAACGAGGCTCCAATTCAGGTAAGACGCTTTAGATTTGCGAACATAACATTAAGATCTAACGGGGTGTAATATGAGTACAACACTAAATGGAATAGTTACACCTGTAAAGGCTAAGATAGCAGGGACACCAAAAAGCCTGAATGGTATTGTATTGCCACAAAAAGGATCGATTGTAGGAACGCCCAAAAGCCTAAATGGCATTGTTATAGGTATTACCTATTGGTGCTTTCGAGTCGAAGATCAGCTAGGTAATCCGATAGAGGGTGCTAGTATTAGAATCGTAGGTGATAGTACTTCCGTGTACACTACAGACGCAAACGGTCGTGTACAGATTCCCGTAATGGTGGGAACGATGTCTGTTAGTAAGTCAGGCTTTAGAACGCAGAGCGTACCGTTTGACTTTACAGCACAAGACCCTTCCGATTGTTCCCTATTCACTGTTACTTTAGTGGCCTTTACGGGAATGGCTACAAAAATTTTGATCGAACCCTTAACCCCAATTCCGACAGAGCGCGAAATTGATTTTTGCTTTTGTGATTTTGAATGCAAGCTGGAAGAGTTAGCACTATTTGATAATACCGATTCAACCGATACATACATTAATGATTATTCATCATTTTTATACCGTAAGACTATCGAGGCTGACACAATCACAATTAAGCTATTCAAAGATGATCAAGAACTAGCAACGATCACAGATAACACGCTTGGAACGTTCTACCCTACATTTACTAATTCGCCTTTATTCGTTGCTTTTGTGGCCAATTGGCGACTTATTCACAACATCTACGGGGATGGATTGTATCAAGTCAGAGCTGAAAAAAACATCTTGGGATCTGATACAACGGACGAATCAAGGTACTTTAGGGTGTTGCCATATTCCGCAGAATTAGCAAACGAAACCATAGTATTAGAGACCTTCCAAACGGGTAACATTGTCGGAGGTATCGACTATTCTAAGTTTGACATTGTAGGTGGTTTTCCACGTCGCTTTAGAATACACGGTGAATTTGTGCGCACGCTTCCCGAAACGGTTATAAGTGAGACTAAGACAGCCTCGCGCGAATGGCAACAAATACAAGACAAGATTATCAATAAGTATGAATTGCGCACCGATCTAATACCTTCGGATCTATACCGATTAATCACAAACGACGCGATTCTATCCAACGCTATCAATGTGTATTCTTACAATGTCTTCCAAGAGATCTTTGATAGAAAGCAGCTTAGATTCATGTCAATCAAGAACTTAGAACAGTTCCAAGGGCGAAGGGGCTACACGGTACAGATTGAGTTCAAAGACATCGTTGACGATCTGATAAAGCGTAATTTCTAGGAATCGGAAAAATAATTTGAGAAATTTTCTTGTGTTGTTTGTAGTGTAAAGAATAGATATACTATATTTGTTCCATACAAAAACAAACACACAAGGAAATGAAATTTGACAGAGATCAATTAGCGAGCTTAATTATTAATTTGAATAATAATTTTGTGGGCCATGTGCCTGAAATAGTTAGAGAGATAGATGCTAAAATTCAGTGGTCTTGGGATAATTGGGATGAAGATTTGATTTCTAATTATTACGAATTAGAAAAGCCAAAAAACCCGACAGAAAGATTTATTTATGAATGGATCGCAAAAGAACCTTTTGAACATGGTAGTTATGATATAGAATATTTAAGCCGATTGTTTTAATAATTAAACTTTTGCACTAATCCAACGGGGCGCAAGCCCCTAACTCCCAAACACATGAACAACTTAAAAACCATCTCAGAAGAGATTCAACTAGATCAGGAAGCTGTTTTAGTTAATTCAGAAACAAGAGATCAGCCAGCCGAATATGAAAACGTAGAAGAGTGCGGAAAGGCTGAGTTTAAGGGATCTCTTATTGAGGTCTATACTACAGATGATCAGTGGATTACTTTACTAGACGCTATGGACTTTGTAGCCAATATCAGCTACCGCTTAGAATGTAATTCTGACTACTTCACATTAGGTTGTGTCTTGCTAAAATTTGATAGCCGTAAGCTATCCGATCTATCATCGATCATTGAGATTGACTGGAAAACCACGCTTGAAAAAGCTTTAGAAACGGAAGCATCCGACAGCGGTCATGATGGATCCGTTCAATTATCACTTGACTTTAGAGAGAAATATTATTATCCAAATTTTAATGTTTAAACACATGAACAAGCGAAATCAAACTAGATTAATCGTCTTTCTTTTAAGGGCTGCATTAACAGCCCTTGTATTCTCTTTTTCATCGTGCAAGCTGTCTGGCTTGTACATCACAAAACAGGGCGACCACATTGCAAGACAGGAGGGATTCAAGGCGGTTCAATTAGCATCAAAGCATAACTTAGATTCTGTTTTGGAATGCATAATCAAACTGAATGAGAGCGTCTTGTACACCTCCCGTAATCCCATCAATCAAAGAGATTGGAATAAGCTTTTTGGGGTTGTGATTGAGCAAAAAAAGAAGAAACCAATAGACGCGGTTCTGATCGGTGGCAGGTGCAACATTGAAAAAAGGCGTATGGAGTATTCCCCCTACTTCAATTTCAAAGGTGAGATGTTCTATTATGAGAATGACTCAACCAATGATGTCCTTTGGACGGTTCCATTTTCACAAATTGATACAACCGTGCATATTAGAATGCACGTCAAAGAACGATGGATTGAGTTCAACGGTCAGCGTGTAACCTTCCCATATTGGTATGAATCTGGGAGCGGTCGCGTGGTTATTAATTGGTTTGGAGGTTCGGAAACATGGCCTCAACCTTACAGTCAGGTTATCAAGATTGAAGTAAAAAATCACAGAAAATAGAAAGGATATATTATATCTTTTCTTATATTTACATCACACTAAATAAAAACACATGAACATCAATGATTTGACAATTGGACAAGTAAAAGAGATTCAAGCTTTGTTAGGCCAATCTCAAGCGCCTGAATCAGATTTTTTCAGCAAGTGGATAGGTAAGTATGTTATTGCTCGATCATACAATGAAGGCGTGCTTTTCGGAAAGGTGCTTTCATGCAATGAGTCAGGATATGAAATGGAAAGTGCGAGGCGCTTGTATTATCATAAGCCTTTAGATACTTCTCTAAGTTGGTATGAAGGTGTAGCTCAAAGTGGACTTGCTCATGGATGCCGTGTTTCGAGCGAGCAGCATAAAGTGGTAATTGAAAGGTATTCATTCACTGAATGCTCACAAGCTGCTATTGATAACATTTCTAATTACGAGACTCATGGACAATAAAGGGTATAAATACGGCAACGGCAACGGCGACGGCTACGGCTACGGCAACGGCAACGGCAACAGCCACGGCAACGGCTACGGCTACGGCAACGG
>JABSPG010000080.1 GCA_013214445.1 Ekhidna sp.
TAAGTCGATTCCTTTAAGTCTAACTCATGATTCTTTAGAATTAGTAGTATAAATCAGTATTCTATTTGAAATTTACGCCTGTATAATTGTATGGTGTGATGGCCTTCAACTCAGATTTCACCACTTCGCTAACGTTGAGCGTATCAATAAAATTGTTCATGGTTGTTGCAGTAATTGCTTCATTCTTTCTTGTCAAATCCTTTAATGCCTCGTAAGGTTTAGGATATCCTTCTCTTCTTAAAATCGTTTGAATTGCTTCAGCTACTACCGCCCAGTTTTCTTCAAGGTCAGCAGATATTGCGGTTTCGTTCGCTTTGATTTTCGATAGTCCTTTTTCTAAAGAGAGTAAGGAAATAAGGGAGTGTGCAATAGGAACTCCCACATTTCTAAGCACTGTCGAATCGGTCAAATCTCTTTGTAATCTTGAAATAGGAAGTTTTGAGCTCAGGTGTTCAAACAGAGCATTTGCAATTCCTAAGTTGCCTTCAGCATTTTCAAAATCAATGGGATTTACTTTATGCGGCATGGCCGATGAACCCACCTCATTTTTTGCAATGGTTTGCGTGAAGTAGTTCATTGAGATATACTGCCAGATGTCTCTGCTGAAATCGATGAGAATTGTGTTAATTCTCTTAAGCGCGTCAAATACATTGGCTAAGTGATCGTAGTGTTCAATCTGTGTCGTAGGATAACTTCTCTTTAATCCCAGCTTGTCTTCCACAAAACTATTTCCAAAAGAATGCCAGTCTATATCAGGAAATGCCACATAATGGGCATTGAGGTTTCCGGTAGCACCTCCAAATTTCGCTGCGAAAGGAACCGAATTCAGAAAAGACAATTGCTCTTTTAGACGAGATACAAACACGAGAATTTCTTTTCCTAGCCGGGTAGGCGAAGCTGGTTGTCCATGTGTCTTAGCGAGCATTGATAGTCCTTTCCACTCTTTCGCTTTACTTTCTAAATCGTCGATGAGTGCACTTAGCTTTGGGAGAAAAACCTCTTGTAGTGCATCCTTAAGTGAAAGAGGAACGGAAGTATTGTTTATGTCTTGGGATGTAAGTCCAAAGTGTATAAACTCTTTGAAATCGGATAATCCGAGCGTATCGAATTTTTCTTTGATGAAATACTCAACTGCCTTTACATCATGATTAGTGGTCTTTTCAATCTCTTTTATTGCCTTCGAATCCTCGATTGAAAAGTCTTCATAGATACTCTTTAGCTGGTCATTTTTCCCAGAATCATAGTTTGATAGCTGGGGAATACCGCTCTCATGTAAGTGGATGAAATATAGAATTTCGACTTTCACACGGTACTTAATTAGTGCTTTTTCTGAAAAGTAATCTCCTAATTCAGAAACCTTTGAACGGTACCTACCATCGATTGGTGAAATTCCTTCTAGCGAGTTTAGATTCATCAACTTATCTGATTTTTTAACGAACACAAAAGTACTTCATCGTGTTTAGACAGCTGGGTTTTACAAGCAACTAAACTTTGCTTGTTTGGCCCTTAAACGAAACTTATCTTTGCGCTCCTAAAATTGACATTATGGCATTTTCACTATTCAAGAAAAAGAAGAACAAAAAAGACGAGAGATATCAAACCCTTTCGGTGAAAGAGGTGGTGCATGTTGCCAAGGATGCTGTAAACCTCGTTTTTGATAAGCCGGCTTCTTTTGATTACGAGCCAGGTCAGTTTATTACCATTATCAAGGAAGTAAATGGGAAGAAGATAAGACGCGCATATTCGCTCTGCACTACTCCTTTTGAAGATCCAAACCCTGCGGTGACAGTGAAGAGAGTAGAAGGTGGAGCTATGTCGAATGATCTTAACGACAATGTGAAGGCTGGGGACACGGTAGAAATCATGGAACCGATGGGGGTTTTTACAACAAGTTATAGTGATATTACTGAAAGAAATACAGTCTTTTTTGGCGGGGGAAGCGGCATTACCCCTTTAATGTCAATCCTTCGTTCCGTGCTTCTAAAAGAACCTAATAGTAAGGCTACACTCGTTTACGGCAATAGAAGTGAAGAATATGTGATCTTCAAGGAGCTAATCGAAGAGTTAGAAGAGAAGTACCAAGGTCGGTTCAAGGCAATCCATATCTTAGAAGAAGGTGAAGCGCAATATCAAGGCAGGCCAACCCCGGCAGTAATCAAGGAAATTACTGATTCGCTAGGCGTAGATCATACTACCGAATTCTATATATGTGGTCCTCAGCCGATGATGGATGTTGTTTCCGAGGGTCTTAATGTAGCTGGGATCAAACCGGATCAAATCCGAATGGAAAGCTTCGAGGCTGGGAAGACTTCTCCTTCGGAGATCATCGATCAAGGAGGAGATGCAGAAAGTGAGGTTACTATTTTGCTTGATGGGGAGGAGTATTCAATTACTGTCAAAAAGAACGCAACCATCTTAGATACTGCATTATCCAACGACTTGGATATGCCCTATTCTTGTCAGAGTGGCTTATGCACAGCATGTCGAGGAAAATGCACAGAGGGAAAAATTAGCATTGATGAGGCAGAAGGATTATCTCAGGATGAGCTGGATGAAGGCTATGTTCTAACTTGTATCGGTAAGCCTCTTACAGATAAGATTAAGATTGAAATGGGCTAAAATGGAGCAAAACTGACCTTAAAGGTGGTGCCTACTCCAAGTTTACTTTCACAGCTTATTTTACCATTCATCGATTCAACAAATTTGTGAGCAATGGATAATCCAAGTCCTGTTGATCGCTCCTGACCGGTGGGTTTTGAGCTTAGTTTAGTATATGCCTTGAATAAGTTTCTTTGGTCCTCTTTGCTTATGCCAGGTCCTTGGTCAGTCACGGCGATGGTGTGGTACTCATCATCAGAGAAAATGGATACACTGACAGTGCTTTTCGAGTCCGAAAACTTGATTGCATTAGTTAGTAGATTTTCTATGACCTGAGTTAGATAATCAGGGTCGACGTGAGCAAAAAGCTCCTTGCTTTGATCTATTTCAGTAATGATTTCGATCTCTTTTTTGGCGGCAATCATTCCAAAGCTATTGGCGGTAGAAAGTGTCAGTTTTGTAAGGTCAGTCTTTTCTTTCTTTAAATTGACCTTCATATTTTCGATTTCACTGAGATCAAGGGTTCTATCGATCATGCTTCTCATCCGCTCAGACGAAGCTTTTAGAAGCTCTGCATATTGAATTAGTTCGTCATCTTTCTTTTTTGAAGCAACATCATCGAAAAGAGGAACTAATCCAATAATCATGTTGAGTGGATTTCTTAGGTCATGAGCTACCATTCCCATCAGTTTGTTCTTTTCATTGTCTAGCCATCTTAGGCGGTTATTTCTTTTACGTATTGAATAAAAAGATCTAGCTAGAGATATGGCAAGTAGGATAAATAGAATTAGTGCTAATAGTATGAGTCTGTTTTCTTTTGATTTTTGATTTAGTTCTTCAGTCAGTTTCCTTTTTGAGGCGCTTCGCTCTTCTTCTATTCTTGTTACTTCCTTCCGAAATTCGTACGCAGCTGCTAGCTCTGCGGCCTTTTCATAATTAGTCACTGTGCTGAGTGAATCCGAGAAGTCAGCATACTTTTTAAGAAATTGCATGGCGAGTGCAGTATTTTTCTGCTTATGATACAGGCGATATAGTTCTTTCAGAGCTTCCTTTTTATCGTTCAGAAGGCCGGCTGATTCACTAAGCGCGAGGGAAGTTCTCAATGCGTTTTCAGCTTTTTTATAGTTTTTTCTTATGATCTCCAATTTGCCAAGATTCTTATAAACAGCAGTCATCACAGCCACGTCACCGCAGGTTTGCCCATTTTTTAATGCCCTATTCAGTATGATTTCTGCAGAATCTAATTTCTTTTGACTAATAAAGATTGAGCCTAAACCTTCAAGAGGATAGCCTTCAAAACAGGGGTTAGGTTCGACAAACTCTATTGATAGTGATTCCTTGAGCAGCTTTTCAGCTCTCGCGGTATCTTCTTTTTTCAAATAAATGTATGATAGATTATTTAGGAGTGTTGCCTCAATATTAGCCATATCATGAATTTTAGATTTCTCAAGCGCATCATTATAAAATGCTAATGACATCTCCGCATTGTTCATGTCATCATAGACGACCCCAAGATTGTTGTTAATCTTGACTTCTGTATTGACTTCACCTATTGATACTGACAATTCAAGTGCTTTTAAATAGCTATCGATGGCCTCAGAATAAAGTCCTTTTTGATAGTATATAATTCCTGTTTGATTGAGTGTTTCTGCAATGGAGGGAAGATCTTCAGCTTTTTCGAAGCTAGCCTTTGCCTTTACTGACCACTCCATTGCCTCAATATTCCTGCCTCGTACATTTAAGATGCCTGCCATTGAATAAGCAGCATCACCGGCATATATGAACTCATCATTTTGGGTTCCAATTTCAAAGCATTTTTTGAAGTTGGAAATCGCTGAATCAATTTCGTTTTGTTCTTCAAAAGTCATAGCCTTCAACTGGTAGGCGTTTGCAGCTAGGTCATATATACCAGATGACAAGTATTCGTCAGCGGACTTTTGTATTAGTGCAACTCCCGAATCAAGATCGATTTCGGAATAAAACAGTCCTAGAGTGATTGCAGATCGCCCACGGTACTGGACAGAATTAGATGCTAATCCTATTTCGTACGCCTGTCTGGAGTAGTCTAGCTGATCTGGAAGATTATTTGATCCATATGCCAATTCAATGAGAATGGAAATCTTATTGGTGTCAGTTTTACTTTGATTAAGCTCATTTTGAAGACTGTCCATTAGCTGTGCGACAGTAGAATGATTTATGCAAAGTATTAGTGCTATATACTTAAAGAAGTATTTCATAGTAGAAGTAATTCAAATATATGAATTATCGAGGTTGGAAAATTTACCGTCCAACACTTAATGTTTTCCTAGAATTTTTTCTTGCATTAATTTGAGAAAAAATCCACAATGTAAAACATGAAAAAAGTAGCTGTATTATTGATCTTGCTAAGCCCAGTCATCACTCTTGGGCAGGTGCAGAGTCCGAAGGAGTATTTGGGGTATGAATTGGGTGAAAGGTTTTCTAGACATCATCAGGTTGTTGATTATTTCAAACATATATCCGAAAAATCTGAAAAAGTAACCCTTACAGAGTATGGTAAAACATATGAAGGCCGGCCATTAGTGCTTGCTGTTGTCTCCTCTGAAGAAAATCTGTCAAATCTTGATCAAATCAGAGAGGACAATCTCAGAAGGGCGGGAATGTTGGACGGAACTCCGACTACAAGTATTCCCATAATCTGGCTCAGCTATAATGTTCATGGTAATGAAGCTTCAGCAACTGAAGTGTCAATCGCTACATTGTATGAGTTGGTCAGAAGTGGTTCTGATAAGTCGGCTTGGCTTGACAAAGCGATCGTAATTATTGATCCATGCTTAAATCCTGACGGTAGAGATCGCTATGTAAACTTTTATTCTCAATATGGAGCCCAATCTTACAATCCAGACCCAAATGCCTGGGAGCATAATGAGCCCTGGCCAGGGGGAAGGCCTAACCACTACTTGTTTGATCTCAACAGAGACTGGGCATGGCAAACTCAAATTGAGACGCAGGCTAGAATGAAAGTATATAATCAGTGGCTACCCCACGTCCACGTAGATTTTCATGAGCAAGGAATAAACTCACCGTATTATTTCGCTCCAGCAGCTCAGCCATATCATGAGCTGATCACTAGTTTTCAACGTGAGTTTCAGGAGGAAATTGGTAGAAATAATGCGAAATATTTTGATGAGAATAACTGGTTCTATTTTACCAAGCAGTATTTCGACCTACTATATCCAAGTTATGGCGACACTTACCCTACCTACAATGGATCCATCGGGATGACCTACGAGCAAGCAGGACATGGTAGGGCAGGCTTAGGAATTATAAAGCAGGAAGGAGATACCTTGACGTTAGTCGATCGAATTGCTCATCACCATACTGCCGGAATCTCTACAATTGAAGTTGCGGTGAACAATGGTGAGAGACTGGTATCTCAGTTTGATAGTTTCTTCGGTGACAATAGTAGTCTCAAATACAAAACCTTTGTGCTTAAGTACGATGGGAACAAAGACAAATTCCGAAAGCTGACTGATTGGTTAGATATGCAAGGCATTGCGTATGGATCATCCAGTGGTAAGCTGAAGGGAGTGAGTTATGCTAATGGTAGAATAAGTGATGTATCGATATCCTCTGCCGATCTTGTGATTAGTACAAATCAGCCCAAAGCAACTCTTGCACATATACTTTTTGAGCCTAAGACTAAATTAGTAGACTCGGTCACCTATGATATTACAGCTTGGGGTGTTCCATACGCTTATGGAATTCAAGCTTATGCTTCAACACAGTCTGTAAGTGTTAATCCAATGGAAAAAGGAACTTTTGATGCAGTTCAAGCACCAGAAAAATCGTATGCATTTATTAGCAAGTGGAACAGTATGGAGGATGCCAAGTTTCTTGCAGCACTTTTGAAGGAAGATGTGAAAGTCAGGTTTACCGAAAAGAAAATCTCATACAAAGGAGAAAGTTTTGATAGAGGCAGTATCATCATTGCAAAGAGAGATAATAAGGCAATTAAGGAATTTGAAATGAAGATTACGGCAATGGCAAATGAACATAAGCAGACCCTCTCATCTGTACAAAGTGGATTCATGGATGCAGGTCCTGATCTTGGCTCTGCAGATGTCAGATACCTTAAGAAACCAAACATTGCACTATTAGGATATGATGGAGTTTCCTCCCTTGCTTTTGGAGCTACTTGGCACTTTATGGAGCAAGAGCTAGGATATCCTGTTACCATTTTAAGCACAGATTATTTTTCTCGCGTAGATCTCAATGAATATCATGTATTGATAATGCAAAGTGGTTGGTATGGCAATTTTGGAGACAGAGAAATGAACAAGATCATGGAATGGGTCTCTGCTGGAGGTAAACTGATAGCTTTAGAAGGTGCTCTTAATAAGCTCAAGGACTCGGATTATTCGTCCTTGTCAGCATATATGGATGATGAGTCCAAAAGCAGTGCCGAAGAAAAACAAAAAGCAAGAAAAGAAAATGCTCGATTTGTCAAATATGAGGATCAAGAACGTAATTTCATCAAAGGATATTCTCCAGGTGCTATATACAAGGTAAAAATGGACCCATCTCATCCACTCGCATTTGGATATAGTGATACCTATTACACATTAAAAACTAACTCCGATCCTGTTGCCGTTTTAGATGGAGGAAATGTTGGAATAATTGAGAGTAGTAGTGATTTACTAAGCGGCTTTGCAGGAGCTTATGCTAGAGAGGATGCAGGAAATACACTTGTTTTTGGTGTTGAAGATAAAGGTAGGGGTCAAATAGTACACATTGTAGACAACCCTTTGTTTAGATCATTCTGGCAAAACGGAAAGCTATTGATGGTAAATGCTATGTTTTTAGTAGGTCAGTAGCTAGACCTTTTGCTCAAAGCAAATAGGAGAACTCCAGCAATTAATCCGATATAGCTTTTTTGGTTTTCATTCCATAGTAGGTTTTGAAAATCCAACAGCGTGATCGAAGTTGCAATGAAAGTGACGGAAAGTACCTGAAGAAGGTTTACTTTCCGTTTTTTGTTTTCATTTTCTTTATTTCTTGACCCTTCCATTTTCTTTGAGCGCTTTGCTTATGATATATTCGATCTGTCCGTTTGTGGAGCGAAACTCATCAGCAGCCCATTTCTCTAGGGCTTTCATTGTATCTTCATTCAATCTTAACGCAAATGGTTTCTTCTTAGCCATTGCTACTCCAGTTTTCCTTTAGTTTTTGCACAGCATACTTCAGCGATTCGGATTTCTGTGTTCCTAGGAGGAGTTTCTTCCCGTTTTGAAAGATAATTTGCAATCCTTCTTTTCCCGATACAATAAGTGCTTTCCCCTTTCCGGGTCTCACACGATAGCCCCAACCTCCATATTCCCAGATCGGTTTGTAATTCCTTACGTATATCTCTTTAACGTCTTCCTTTGATATGGAATGTTCCGAATTTACGAACGGAACGAAGCGATAGTAGACGTTATTGGAGTCAATCTGTACCTCAAGTTTAGATCGATATAACAATGAAGTGATCGTCCCTGTAACTAAAGTGACAATTATTAAGCCAATAACTGCTTCTGTACCTCGTCCAATGAGAAAAGAAAAAGTTGTGGCTCCCAACGAAAGTAAACAAATACCTATCACTAAGTACCACATCCAGGTTCCTACAAAACTCTGCCTTTCTTTGAATAGAATTCTCCCTTTCATTCCTCGTACCTTACTTGTCTCTTTCCAACATAACTACAAGTGTGCCATTGTCTGAAGTGAAATTAATCACCCGCCAGCCTTGATTGGTTGTTTCATGCAAGCGCTTTTCGAAAGATTCTACTTTTTCAAAAGCTTTTTGTCTAAAGAATTTGTAGTTGTTCATCTTATTTAATGATTTAGGGTGCCTGAATTTACCACAGGTGAAACATCCTTATCAGCACAAAGCACGACCATCAAGTTGCTGACCATTGCTGCTCTTTTTTCTTCATCTAGGTCGATAATTTCCTTTTCGTTGAGTTGCAATAGGGCCATTTCCACCATACTTACTGCTCCTTCTACAATTTTGTGTCTTGCAGCCACAATAGCGGTTGCTTGTTGTCTTCTGAGCATCGCGCTGGCAATTTCTTGTGCATATGCTAGGTAGCCAATTCGGGCTTCCAATATTTCAATTCCAGCAATAGCCAATCTTTCATCTAGTTCTTTTTCAAGATCTTCATTTACCTGTCTGATGCCAGATCTTAAGGTCACCTCGGCCTGTGCATCGTCAAAATTGTCATAAGGGTAGGTGCCTGCAAGTTTTCTTACGGCAGCATCAGTTTGCACTCTGACAAAATTTTCGTAATCATCCACCTCGAAAGCTGCAGAAAATGTGTCTTTAACTCTCCATACAAGAATTACCGATATCATGATTGGGTTGCCAATGCTGTCATTTACTTTGATTCGTTCACTGTCAAAATTTCTAGCTCTTAAACTGATTTTCTTTTTTGTATAAAAGGGGTTAACCCAGAAAAATCCATTTTCCTTCACTGTTCCAATATATTCTCCAAAAAGAACCAACACCCTAGAGCCATTGGGATTGACGAAGAAAAATCCAGGAAGCATCAGAATCCAGGGGATTAGAATAATTAACCATATTGGACTTTTTGTCAGAATTATCATAGTTATGAATACGCCGAGCAAAGCGAAATTTAGAAATAAGGCTAAATAGCCAGAAGGAGGTCTATGTGTCTTTTCTTGTGTTTGCATACTCATTGATTTAAAATTTGAATAAAAGCTAACATTTCAGTGTCAGACCGCTCAATGAACAGAGTTATTATGATATTTATATGATATCATTTCAATATACGGTATTTCTTTTGAAATGGTTATCATTAGAATATTTTATTGTTTTGCATGCATGTCAAGAAAAGAGTTTGATTGGAAGAATTACCATCATGGGATCTATCAGTTTTATCATGGATTCATCGCTTTATCCCTAGTGCCGTTTGCTTTGTTGTTTTTAAGCTGGGATAGTGGGGATAACAAAGCAGAAGTAGATTATGAAAGTTTTGTGTTCCTAGCCACAGCGCAGCTTTTGTGGTTAGTATCATTTCTGAGTTGGTATGTCTGGAAAGGAAAGAAGGTGCAGTATGAAATCACTGAAGATTATGAGTTGCTAGAAAAATTGAAAGAATTCAAGACAAAAAACCTATATAAGTTCATGATTTTGACTTTGGCAGGAGCCTTGTCTGTCTTGGCGATGTGGATTCAGCCTTCTTTCATTTTTGTGTTAGCCTATTTCGCAATACTGATTCAATTTTCCTTCCTACGACCCTCGGAAGATAAAATTGTAAGGGACATGAGATTGACGAAAGCAGATCGTTCCTCGCTTCACGGTCAGGCATAAAAAAAGCACTAGATTACTAGTGCTTGATCTTTGTTGATAAATGTCGGATGCTATAGTGTGATTCCGAAGGTTACCGCGTTTAGTGAGGCATTATTTCCATTAGCATCTATAGGTCCTCTTCCGGCAGAGAAAACTTCATTTAGGTCGTAAGAGGCGAATAACTCAACACCTTTCCATCCCACTTGAGCACGTATACCGTATCTGAAATTTTCCAAGAAAAAGTTGTCTCTCTCCTTGTCTCTCTCTCTGTCTCCGTCTTCTTTGAATTTAAACTTGGAATGACTGCCTATACGGTATCCAGCGTATCCACCCACTCCGAATCTAAATCCTTTTCGAGAATATCTTTTTATTTTCACCCCACCTGATTCAATACTGGTAACCTTTCTTCTTCCCCTTGAAAAATCAAACATTGGAACTAGTGTAGCATTGATATAGGTAGCAGTGAGTTTGCTTTTTCTCCCACTTATATTTCTTGTCGGGTCGTCATTCCAGTTGTAGAATTCGATGGCTTCTGCGCCTTCTAGAATCTGCACGTCAGTATCCTGCATTTTCCAGTTGTACCAGCTGATGCCAAGACCCCACTCTAAAAAGACCGGACCACCTACCCAGGTCCTGTTCATACTATTAAGTCCCACATACCACGATCCCCAAGGCTTCACAGAATAATCAGCATTATTTACATCTGGGAAGTTTCCATCTTCAATCCAATTGTTTAAACCTATGTCTATATTAAAGTGGTGAGTTGTTCTATCTATTCTTTCAGCCTCATAGGTCACTTTTCTTCGATCATTCCAATCATCATCATCCCAATCGTCCACATCGTCAGGGTCAACATCAACTTCCACTCCTCCCAATTTGATTCGGACTTCATCATCATTGATTTTCCAATCTTTCATCTCCACCTGTTCCTCGTCATTTACATAGGCTTTTCCATCATTTATTTCCATGTATTCGACACTGTCAGAAAGTTGAGCGTTCAAATCTCGAATCATCTGGTTGATATCATAGTTTTGGATAGAAGCCAAGTCGCTACGGTCTTTAGTGACGATGACGATCTTGCTTTTGTTATTTAGTTCTATGATTACTGTGTCCTTTTCCGTTCCGTTCAAGTCTGTATTTGATGCGAGAGCGGGAACTACTAGTATCAGTATCAATATAGTCAGTATTGATTTCATGCAGTTTTGTGTGTTATATAAAGCTTCCATTGTCCTTTTGTTATAGTGAGTTTCGTTCCTTTTTACTTTTAAGACCACCATTAATCAAGTTGTCTTTTGCTGTTTTAATATCTGCGAGCACATCTCCCGGATCTATCTTTTCGGCAAATGCGATGAACTTCTTCAATCTACTTGTCGAATCCGCTTTCTGCGTAGACTCAATCATTTCAGAGGCGCTACCAGCAGATGCTATATAGGTGATTTTTACTGTTCTGAACTCTGGTTTCTCCATCTGTTCCAAGACCTCTATCACCTCTTTTTCAATGACCGGTTTTTCCTCATCCAAGGCGGCAATCACCGTTTTTGAATCTATTTCTATTGGCGTTATCTCTTCAATTATAGCAGGTTCTTTCTGCTTTGAGTTATTTACAGCAAATTGATCATAAAGCTTGATGCTTGCTTTCGGCTTTTGCTTTGCAAGAGTCTTAGGCTTTTCCACGGTTTTAATTTCAGGAAGAACAAAATCCGGCCCTTTTTCATACACTGGATGAGAGATATCACCTGCTATTGGAGTGTA
>JABSPG010000798.1 GCA_013214445.1 Ekhidna sp.
CATGGAACCATGGAGTTGGTGCATTGAAAGGTGCATTGTCAAACCAGATACCATAGAAGATGGAATCAATAAGATTCCCAATCGCTCCACCTAGTATCAACGCGATGCAAATCAAGAAGCCACTGTTTGCTTTGTTTTTGATCAATGAATATAAGTAATAGGCAATGGCAAACATGGCTCCAATTCTGAAAGTGGTAAGAAGAAACTTTCCGTACTCGAAGTTCAATTTCATACCAAAAGCCATCCCAGGGTTGGTAAGGTAGTGCAGCTTAAACCAGTCTCCGAAGATCAGAATTTGACCTTTGGTCCCCATATCCATATTATAGTATACCAATAGTTTGACCACTTGGTCAACAATGATGATGGCAACACTTATTAGAAAATATTTTAAGATCTGATTTTTCATGATTTCGCTACCTCAATCTGTACGCTCACTTCTATTCCGTCAATATCAAATATTTCGCCTTCAGATTCAGCTGACATTTCTAAGGAAAGCGCTTGAGTTTCTGTCTTTATGTAATCTGAAAAGTCGGAGATGGCTGCTTGCATCATGGTGTCTCCAGTAGCAAACTGTACAGCTATTTTGTCTTGTACCTCCAAACCTTTATCCTTTCGAAGGTTTTGAATCCGATTCACCATATCCCTACTCAGCCCTTCTTTTCTTAGCCCATCAGAGATTGTGATGTCCAGTGCCACTGTCAGTCCTCCTTCAGATGCCACGAGCCAGCCAGGTATGTCTTGAGAAACGATTTCAACGTCATCTAGTGATAGCGTGATCATTTCACCCTCTACATTGATATCGTAAGATCCATTCTGCTCTATTTTGGCGATATCTTCTGTGCCAAATCCATTGATGATTGCAGAGATCGCTTTCATTTTCGGTCCGTACGCTTGACCTAGCTTTCTGAAATTAGGCTTAATATTCTTGACCAGTATACCAGACGCGTCATCCACATATTCTACCTCTTTTACATTTATTTCAGACATGATCAATTCCTCTACTGCTTCTACTCTTTCCCGTACCTCTGGCTTTAGGATTGGAATCAGCACTTTCTGAAGTGGCTGCCGAACCTTGATTTTTTCTTTTTTCCTTAAGGAATGAACCAATGAAGAAATACTTTGTGCATAGTGCATGCTCTCAGTCAGCTCTTCGTCAATATTATCCGAATCTACTTTTGGTAGTTGACTTAGATGAACCGATTCAAAGTCTTTACCACCTGTAAGGTTCTTGTATAGCCATTCGGCATAGAATGGAGCAATTGGGCTCATAAGCTGAGCTGTGGTCACTAAGCACTCATATAGCGTCTCATACGCAGCACGCTTGTCATCATTTAGTTCACTTCTCCAAAACCGTTTTCTAGATAATCTCACATACCAGTTGGAGAGCTGGTCATTGATGAAATCTTGTATGGCCCGGGCTGCTTTTGTGGGCTCATAATCTTCATAATATGAAGCTACATCTTTGATTAAAATCTGCAATTCAGAAATAATCCACCGATCAAACCTAGGACGATCACTAACGAGCGTCGATTTTGATTGATCAGTCATAAATCCGTCTAAATTCGCATAGAGAGCAAAAAAGGAATAGGTATTCGTGAGGGTTCCGAAGAACTTACGTTGAACCTCCGCTACGCCCTCCAAATCAAATTTGAGATTATCCCAAGGGTTGGCGTTTGCAATCATGTACCAACGAGTCGGATCTGCCCCGAACTTATCCAGTGTCTCAAATGGGTTGATCGCATTGCCAAGACGCTTGGACATTTTGTTTCCATTCTTATCGAGCACTAATCCATTTGCTATAACATTTTTATAGGCCACAGAATCATTTAAAAGTACGGCTATTGCATGAAGCGTAAAGAACCATCCTCGTGTTTGATCAACACCTTCCGCGATGAAGTCAGCTGGATAATTTGATTTATACGTCTCCTCATTCTCAAATGGATAATGCCATTGCGC
>JABSPG010000799.1 GCA_013214445.1 Ekhidna sp.
TGAAATGGGGTTGGGATGGTGTCGATGATGCATATTTTGGCATGAGTAATTGGGGAGACTATAACCTCAATAAAAGAATGGTTTACGGAATACGCCCATGAAAAACTTAATTACACTTATTGTTATATGTCTTATACTACTTTCTTGCGAAAGCGAGTGTGGCTGTGGATATCGCAGCATGGTGCTTGATTTGCAAGTGGTAAACATGGAAGGAGATGATTTGCTTCATCCTGAAACAGGAACGATAACACATAGTTCTGTCTTAGTTGACCATCTTGTAGAGGGGGATTTAGTCCGATCCAGAACAAAACCCTTCCTTGTTGAGCGAGACGGATTATACGGGTTAAGAATTTTCGGTAACGGAGAGAAATCTGGAATAGAGACCATGTACATAACTTGGCCAGGTTTAGATGTTGATACAGTTTTGGTAGAAATCGAAAAGGGGAGTAACTCCACCATTGCAACCAAATTCTGGTATAATGGTGAACTTGTTTTCGATAATGAAGCTGATCAATTAGATAACTTCCCCCTGCACAAAGTAGTGAAGTAGCATTGAAAGCGAAACTCATGGATAATTTACGTACTATTCTATGAAAAATCTGTTTGTTTTTATTCTTACAAGTGTCTTGTTTTCTGCTTGCACGCAAAATGACTGCTGCACAGTCAAAAGTACTGGCCTTGATATATATGTTTTGAATTCAAAGGGAGAAGATTTATTGCATCCAGAGACTGGAACGATTCGTCATGAGTCAATTCTTTTGCATCATGCTGTTGATGGAGAGTTAGTAATGTCACGAAGAGACAGAAATAATCCATCTTTTGGTTTATATGGAGAAAACTATGCACTTGGAGTCTTCGCTTTAGGATCAAGTTCGGGAATTGATACCATGTACATAACCTGGCCAGATTTAGCTGTTGATACCGTTCTCGCAGAAATAGAAAAAGATAAAAACTCGACTATAGCGAGAAAATTTTGGTATAACGGAGAACTTGTTTTTGATGGAGAAATAGATGAACTGGCACTACACACTTTGGTAAAGTAGTGCTCTAAGTGACTCCTCTGGCGCCAGACATACGTCGGAGGAGTCATTTTCATTTACAGTGCAAGATGCACCGGATCTCCAAGATTCACTGTACCAGCTTCTAACGCCAATGTATTCACTCCGAAAATGACTGATTTTCCTTCCCTTCGGTAAGTTGATAGTGTCTTAAGCGGTTCAGCCCCTTTAGTTCCAGTATCCTGATCTACTGTGGTAAAAACACATCTTTTGCATGGATGAGTTACCCTGAATTTTACTTCTCCTATTTGTATTTCTCCCCATTCATCTTCCTCGTATGGTTTGGTGCCTTCTACGACAATGTTTGGCCTAAACCGATTCATGGGTAGCGCTTTGTCCATCCTGGCATTCAGGTCATCTAATGAAGCCTGACCGATGATGAGGTAGGGATACCCATCGGCGAAGCTTACCTGTTCCCCGTTTTTTGCTCGGCTGGTATCCACAGGTCTCGCAGCTTCCTCTGGCATAAAGACCAACTTGCAGGGCTCATTTACTACGGCGGTAAACCACTCATTTACTTCATCCGACGCAGCTATCGATTTTACTTTATCTCCCCAAACCACTGCTTCCATGGCCTTACCTTCGGTAAGGATCAGTGGAATCGTCAGGTCTGCCATATCCTTATGACTTAGGATTATTTGATCCTTTTCCATGGATAAACGGATTTGAGACAGTTGAGTATGGGTACGTTGGGTAATTGCTTCTCCACTGCTATCGATGATCATCCATCTTCTGTCATACTGGAAGCCTTTTTCTCTAACGTTTGCTTCCGTCAAGGAGACTCCTTGCAGCGACTTGATTGGATAGATGTAGAGAGCGGATACCTTCATTTGGCTATTCTTGGGATTCTATATCTCTAAAGATAACTATGGCTGCTACTTTTTTGACCAATTAT
>JABSPG010000800.1 GCA_013214445.1 Ekhidna sp.
TGGTAGTACCAGCAACTTTCCTCATGGCTTGCAAGTCGTCCACAACCCAAATAGCTCGACCAAATGTACCAATCACCAATGCGGACTCCCTTCGTTGAATCTTTAGGTCCATGGTAGACACTGAGGGATACCCATTTTTGAACTGTTCCCAGTTCACTCCAGCATCGAAGCTGATCCATAATCCATTTTCTGTGCCGAGGAACATCAGGTTTGGTTCTTCGGGATCCTGAATAAAGCTAAGCGAATACCCATAAACCGGACTATCATCAGCCACCATAGATTTCCAGGTTTTGCCATAATCTTCGGTTTTAAACAGATAGGGTTCATAATCCCCTCTTCGATAGTCATTTACGACAGCCCAGGCAGAGGCAGGATCATAAGTCGAAGCATGTATTCTGGCTACCCAAGCACCGTCAGGCATTCCTTTGATGTTCTTTTCTACGGACTTCCAGCTTTCACCTCCATCTTGTGTTAGCTGCACTCGTCCATCGTCAGTACCTGCCCATATCACTTTTTTGGATATGGGACTTGGAGCTAAGGCCAAAATACAATTGTAAAATTCTGCACCAGATGCATCCAAAGTAAGCCCTCCATAATCGCGCTTTTGTTGTTCCGGTTTGTTAGTGGTAAGGTCAGGAGAAATTACATTCCAAGTTTTGCCCTTATCGTGACTTACGTGCACGAATTGGCTCCCGTAGTAAACAGTACCAGCCCGGTGCGGGTCTTGTGCAAAGGCAGCATTCCAATGGAATCTCAGTCGAGGATAATCCTTGGGCTTAGGAGGCTGAATACTGCTGTAGTAACCACCGACCTTATCATACCGATAAAGACTACCATTCTGTGAGGTGCCATACCCAAATCGTGCATCTTCTTGATCTGGTGAAATGTAAAACCCATCGCCTCCTACGAGGTACTGCCAGTAGAGTGTCCGAATCCCCCCTCTTCGCCACACATAGCCAGGTCCATACCAATTGCCATTGTCCTGCATACCAGCATACACATTATATGGTAGTTCTTCATCTACATTGACTTGGTACAGTTGGGCAACAGGAATTCTCTCCGGAAAATACCAGCTTTTACCTCGATCCTTTGTGATCCCAATACCCCCATCACCACCGATGATATAAAAATCACCATCGTCTGGAGCCATCCAAAAAGCATGAAAATCCGCATGAATGCCCTTTGTTTCATCTGCAGGAATCTGAGGTACTGGGTCAAAAGTGATTCCTCCGTCATAGCTGACGGACAGTGGCTGATAGATGTTGTAAAGTAAGTTCGGATCGTCTGAGCTTACAGCTAGCTCCTGAAAATAGAATGGTCTGTTGTTTGTAAACCGAGGATTATCATTGATCATTTCCCAGGTGTATCCTCCGTCATCACTTCTATACAGCGCGTTCTTTGTGGCTTCAATTTTTGCATAGATCCGCTTGGGATCGCTAGGAGCAATCGCCAACCCGATTCGACCCAGCTCCCCTGTTGGCAGTCCATTTTCTTCCGAAAGCTGTGTCCAGGATGCTCCTCCATCCATGGTCATAAACAGACCAGATCCGGATCCGCCTGAGACAAAACTGTAGGGTGTCCTTCTATGGTCATACAACGCTACCAGTATCTTGTTTGGGTTTTGGAGATCCATCACCATGTCCGCAACTCCGGATTGATTATTGGTGAAAAGAATCTTATTCCAGGTCTTTCCTCCGTCTGTGGTCTTATACAAACCACGGTGAGGTCCTGGAGTGAACGTATCACCCATAGCTCCTACGTAGACTACATCGCCATCTCTTGGATCAATCAAGATGCGATGTATGGTCTTGGTTTCTTTCAAGCCCATGTGTTTCCAGGATCTGCCTCCGTCCATGGTTTTGAAAATTCCCATGCCGAGATTCATGGAGTTTCTTGGGTTTCCTTCACCCGTACCCACCCAAACGATATCAGGCAGATCTTGCTGAATA
>JABSPG010000801.1 GCA_013214445.1 Ekhidna sp.
CCAATAGAAATCGAACCAGTGAGGCACTGCGCAAATTCATTGATGAAACACGCATTCCTTTCTTCAACACTCAGATGGGCAAGGGTGTCGTAGATGACAATCATGAGCTATGTCTGGGTACAGCGGCTCTTTCTAGTGACGATTACATTCACTATGCTATCGACAAAGCAGACCTGATTATCAATGTCGGTCATGATGTTATTGAGAAACCCCCATTTTTTATGGAGCATGGAGGGAAGAAAGTCATCCATATCAATTTCTTCTCAGCAGAAATCGATCAGGTATACTTTCCTGACCTAAATGTGGTCGGTGATATCGCCTCATCTATTCTCGCAATCAATGAAAAAATCGATCCTCAGCAGCATTGGGATTTTAGTTTTTATCATCGAGTAAAAGAGGAGGTTGAGACGCACATTACAAAGTACTTTGATGACACAAGGTTTCCGATGTTACCTCAACGAGTGGTCAACGAAATCAGGAAGGCAATGCCCGATGATGGAATCTTGACCTTAGATAATGGTATCTATAAAATTTGGTTTGCAAGAAACTATAAAGCGCGACAACTCAACACGCTATTGCTCGATAACGCCTTGGCCACCATGGGAGCTGGATTGCCTTCCGGAATGGCTGCCAAGCTCATTAATCCTTCCAAAAAAGTAGTGGCGGTCTGTGGTGATGGTGGTTTTATGATGAACTCTCAAGAGTTAGAAACTGCCGTTCGGATGAAGTTGAATATGGTTGTGGTCATACTGAACGATAACGCCTATGGAATGATCAAATGGAAGCAAGAGGGAATGGGTTTTGATGATTTTGGTTTGGATTACAACAATCCAGATTTTGTGAAGTATGCAGAAAGTTACGGAGCGAAAGGCTATCGCATTACCAGCAGTGAAAACTTTACAGAGACTTTAGAGGAATGCTTAGCCACCACTGAGGGAGTGCATCTCATTGATTGCCCTGTAGATTATTCATTGAACCATGAGATTCTCAATGTCAGGATCAAAGAGAAGGCAAAAGAATTAGAGCCTTGATAGTTAACTAACCTCTTAATTGCACATAATGAGCACCTTAAAAGTTTATGCCCCATACGATCAAGCACTTATAAAAGAGCTTCCCTTACAATCTTCAGAAGACATGCATCGCTTGCTAGATCAAGCGCATGATTTGTTCCTAGATCGATCCAAATGGCTGGCGAGACATGAAAGAATCGAGATTCTCGAGAAGATCGCTCGACTGATGGAGGAGAGATCTGAGGAATTGATTAAAACCTCAGCCCAGGAAGGGGGTAAGCCATGGAATGATACAAAGGCGGAGATGGATCGTGCGATCAATGGAGTAAAGCTTGCCATTGAACATATGGGACATCACAAAGGAGAGGAGATTCCAATGGGGCAGACGGCAGCCTCTGTCAATCGGATGGCTTTTACATTCAGAGAGCCCATTGGTGTGGTGGCAGCCATAAGTGCATTTAATCATCCCATCAACCTGATCATACATCAAACCATACCTGCAATAGCAGTTGGGAGTCCGGTAATCATTAAGCCTGCACCAACTACCCCATTGACTTGCCTGTTATTGATGGACATCTACAAAGAGGCAGGATTGCCGGAGGGGTGGTGCGAGCCATTAATCTGTGACAATGAGGTGGCTCAGGAGCTAGTGACTCACAAAAAGGTCAATTTCTTTTCTTTTATTGGCTCTGCTAAAGTTGGCTGGTACCTGCGATCCCAGCTTGCAGCGGGTACACGATGTGCGCTGGAACATGGAGGAGCAGCTCCGGTAATTGTGGAGCCGGACGCTGATTTCAGCACCATGATTCCTGCCTTAAGCAAGGGAGGTTTTTACCATGCTGGACAGGTTTGTGTATCGGTTCAGCGTGTGTTTGTTCATGAGTCTATCGTGGATCGATTTGCTGCTGCGATGAAGGAGCATGCGGAAGCAATTAACAC
>JABSPG010000802.1 GCA_013214445.1 Ekhidna sp.
AGGAAGATGATCTTGGAGTTGAGATGTTGAAGTAATCAGTGCCATCAGCTTGCTACATTTTGAGTTCCTGTTGGATTCTTATCCAATGTGGTGAGCTGGATGTCACGGATGCCAATCTTCACATCCTCATCCCAACCATTGTATTCTTTGATGTAGTTCAGTGGCTCAAGCGTAACGTCACGGTCAGAGCCTTTGAGTGCAATGAATATGTTGTAGGCTTCGCGCTTATCGGATCCTGATCCTGCACCAAGCTTTCCACCCGGTGAACCATGCCCAATGAGTGATGGATCTACTCCAATGGCAAACAGAATCTCTGTGTTGGCAGCTTCACTGTCAGGAAGGTATGCACCATCCTTCAGCTTGTCATCAATAGGTGTGATTGTCCACAGGCTTTCCAGCTTGTTCCCAATCATGTGTTTAGGAGATTGAATGGATTTGCCGGCATTCTTGGATCCTGCCAATGTGCTATTGATTTTGCCTAATACCTCACCAATAGCCTTTTCTTTCTCTTCTCTACTCATGGCCATCCATCCGGGACTTTCATCGGTTCCCGGATACGCTTGTTTCCAATACTCAAGTGCAATTTCAATGTGATACTTGATGGTAGATTGGTTCCGCATAATGGCTGCTTTGGCAGCAGGAACCATGGCCGATACATCAACCCATTGGTTACGCACTACTGAATGCCAGTCTGCATCCGGGTAATAGAACCTGCCTACTGTGGGGTAGGCACTGATGTAACATGCTCTCTTATCTGTGAACCGTTTGAGCAGCTTTTTCACTTCATCTTTAGTCCAGTATGGATCAATGACAGGCATGGTCACCACATCCTCCTGCTCTACTTTTACCGTTTCTCCTTCCAAGAATTTGTCAGAGTAAACCATGAAGCACACATCCAAGTCCCCAATTTTCACAGGCTTGGTTAGCCTGCAGAAGACTGCTTCTTTGTGTCTGATCTTGTTGACTTGAGTGCAGTCTTTACTGAAAATAATCTCAGAAAATGAGATAAAAAACCACTCATAGTCTTCGATAGAAGCTCTTAGGTAACGTGAGATTCTGTTGGCTTTGAGCCATTCAGATATTTTGGGTTGAGTTTTATCATCAATGAAATTCTGAACCAACTTGCCATCTTGTGACTCCTCACGGTACAGGCTCACACCTCTTCCAGAATGGGCCTTGGATGAAAAGCGCAATGCCTTCTTACCAACACCACACTCTGCCATTCTTGCAATCACTTCGTTGGGCCATAAGTTCTTCTTGCCCCATGGAATCATATAAAGCTCATAGCCATTCCATTTCCCAACAGGTTCAGGCTCTACTATGATTGGCTTCTTGCGGTTACCCGTGTTGTTGTCTTCAGTAGTTGAAGAGCGATCAAAAGCATTGGGAGTTACAACAATTGCTTGGTCAATAAGATGAACATCAGGATTTGCTTGCATCAGTGTACCACTTTTTGACCGTTGAATTCGGTGATGAGAAATATGTTGAGCTTCTTTACTTCATTGCTTTCCGCACATTGAATGTTGCGGGTAGCATTTGTGAAGTGATTCGGATTGCGCTTTGTCTTTGGTTCTTCGGCTTGAGCAGTTCTTTCTCCCTTTGATTTACCCGGCTTACTTGTGAGAATAGTCGCTTGCTTGAGCAGCTTTAGCTCACCACCTGCTTGAGTGCTTCGGTTGAAGGTGTGCCACTTGATTTTGAACCGAACCGGATTGCCTTCCGCATCCCGCTTGTCCATTTGCCTCAGTGCCTCTCTCAATCTGATAACCATGAAGCCAATTTGCTAGAATCACCTGTTTTCCGAAAGGACACGGGTTTCAAGCCTCTGCTTTTGAAGCCATTCGAATCAGAAAGCGCTTAGTATTATCAAAATCAAAAGCATAATGAATTATCAATCAGTTTATTGCGCATCAGAACCCTTGTGATTTTATCATTCTCTCACGGTTCAT
>JABSPG010000803.1 GCA_013214445.1 Ekhidna sp.
TCACTAAACCCAGTTTCTGTCTTACGCATATGCATAGTCAGATGCTGAAGCTGTTTGTTACGTTGGAAATCTCCACCTGACAGATAGCCAGTTACATTGTAAGCGGCTGCATCAACCCCTGTACCATCTACGCTAACCCAATCAGCAAAGGTTGTGTCTTTGTAGAAAGCAAAGCTGTATGTGATGAAAGGAGTTAAAGACGACACCACCAGATAATAAATACTTCGGATATCGTCGGCTCTAGTCGTTGTGCCAATCTCAACTTCCTCTGTACCTGCTAGTACTTGATCCGTGCCAACATATACATCCTCAATAGTTGTAGAGAGAACAAATGGGTTGGTTTCAAATAGATCAACTACTTTAGGAAATGTAGTTCCTTCTGGGGTAAAGATTGTAGAAGTATAGAACGCCCCTAACTGAGCATCTAAAATAAGTTCTTTTGTATTTTCTACCCCTTCTAGGGCAGTAGAATACACCCACCGAATTTTCTTATCATAACTATCGTAAAAGCCTTTAGAGTTAATTTTGTCAGTGGGGCTAATTTTTGAATAAAACTTTTCAATCTTATTAGTGGTAAGGTTGGCTGCTTGCCAATCACCAAACTGATTTTGTTTTACGTTGTAGATACCATCGTCAGACCAATACACCATAGCATCTTCTGTCTCAACAACACTGTTAGGGCCAATAGCGCCTCGGTCTGTAATCTTAACAACTCTGAAAGACGTAGCAGTAAATCCGCTATCTTCATTACCTACAATTCTCCACACTCCATTCTCAGCGAACACGAACAGAGAACTAGCTGTGTTAACCATCTGCTTAATGCCATAAGCCTCATCAAGTCTGATAAAACCACCGTCAGTATCAAGCAATTCAGGATCGTCAACAGCCGTTAAATCGCCCTCCTGATAACATCTAACAATGTCATTAGTGTTATTAATACGTTTAGAGAACAGTACGTAGGAACTCATACGGGGGCTCTGACTGTCACCATCTGTGACTTCACCAGAGAAACCTCCGTAAAACACTCTACCAGCAAACTCAGAAACCACAGTGGCACCAGAAGGAGTGCTATCGACAGGGAGAGTAGAGATATCTAGCATAGCGACTGCACTATACTTATCAATCATTCCCTGATAGGCTTCAGCCCTAGAGGCTCCCCTGTCCAAAGCATCAATAATAAAATGACCTTGTGCTGCTCTGCCAGACCCAATAGGATTGGAAATCAAATCGTCAGCAAAGAACCTGTCAACTGTCCGGTTGTCAGAATCATTAGCGTCGGGATAGAGGGCTTGGTTAACAGCATCTGCATTAGAGGGATAGTTTGAATCCTCACTAAAGAAAGCTGAAATTGGGTCAATTTCTGTCTCCGCGTTTCCGTTACGTCTTGGAACTCCCCAAGACTGGTTTCTAAGATTGTACAGATGTGCATCTGTTTTTGTAGTGGGTCGAGTTGTCACGTTGTTGCCATCCAGCAAATCAACACCATCTACTACATCTTCAACACCAAACAAATCCCTAATCTTAAGCCTCTCAGAAGTCTGAGTGACTACATCAGTTGTCGGGTTGATATCAAAGACTGTGATAGTTTTCAAACCTGTCGCAACTACAAGCAAACCATCTACAACTGTGTAAGAGAAAATATTGTTATAAACACTTATGTCCAAGGTTGCAGTATGGAGAACTTGAGAAGAAAGGGTAGCATTATTAAAGTCGAAGAATTTTAACTCAGAACCAAATTGGACAACCAAAATAGATTTTTCAGGACTACCACCAGCATTCTCCCACCTGTAGGTGGAGGAAGCTATATCACTTCTATTTGTCTCACCTGATGTTACGAAAGCCCTGTTATCTTCGTAGTCCATCCCCAACCTACGTTGGAAGTCACCTTCAGCGTTTAATACAATATTGTTCTCGTCCAGACTTGAATTGTCTGGGAAAGTAAGCGGGG
>JABSPG010000804.1 GCA_013214445.1 Ekhidna sp.
TGGTTACGTGCGGATTGGAGAGAAAGTTGTTGAACATAGGGTCAGGAAATATGGCACCACTAAGTATGGTATGAAAAGGTTTGTGACAGGGTTTTTGGATCTATTGTCTGTCACTTTCGTCTCTAGGTTTAAGAAGAATCCCATGCACTTCTTTGGTGTTTTGGGTAGTATCTCTTTTATAGGAGGTTTCCTAATTACCACTTGGATTATAGTAGAGAAACTTTTTCGTCAATTCAATCAATTGCCAATAAGAGATGTAGTAGATCAGCCTTTATTTTTCCTCGCACTTGTTGCGTTGGTAGTGGGTATGCAACTGTTTCTAGCCGGTTTCTTAGCCGAGATGATGATTCAAGTCAATCAAAAGAAAGGAGACTACTTGATATCTGAAAGAACTTCCAAAAAGTAGTTTTGCCAATATATGCCTAAGTATTCTCTTATTGTACCTGTCTACAATAGACCTGATGAGGTAGATGAACTACTAGAAAGTCTCCTACATCAGACATTGAAAAATTTTGAGATTTTGATTGTTGAGGATGGTTCTGATCTGAAGTGTGATAGGATAGTTAGGAAATATGAATCATTACTCGATATTTCGTACTTCTATAAGGAAAATTCAGGTCAGGGATTTACCAGAAATTTTGGATTTGCGCGCGCTAAAGGAGAGTGGTTCATTGTATTTGATTCTGATTGTCTAATTCCTCCTAATTATCTTGAAGCTGTAGAAAGCTACCTTGCGACTAACGAAGTAGATGCTTTCGGTGGCCCTGATAAAGCTCATGATAATTTTACACCTATTCAAAAAGCTATTTCTTATTCGATGACTTCTTTTTTTACTACTGGAGGGATCAGAGGTGGTAAAAAGCATATTGGAACTTTCCATCCCAGAAGTTTTAACATGGGGATCCATAGACGTGTTTTTGAAAATACTGGTGGCTATATCCTACCAAGAAAGGGTGAAGATATCGAATTCAGTATTCGAATAATTGAGAAAGGTTTTAAGACTGCATTAATAGAAGATGCATTTGTCTATCACAAAAGGAGAACAAATTTTAGTCAATTTTTTAAACAGCTACATTTCTTCGGGACTGCTAGAATAAACATTTTCAGGTTCTTTAAAGAGGAGTTGAAGCTTGTCCATTTCTTCCCTGCAGTATTTACAGTAGGACTTTTTTTGTCGCTTGGACTTTCTTTTTTGCATCCTTTCGGTATCTTTTTTCTGAGTGTTTTTGTCTTTTATTTTTTGTTGATTTTAATAGATTCAACTGTTAAAAACACAAGTATTCCTATAGGGTTTTTATCAGTTATTGCTGCATTTATTCAGCTTTCGGCTTATGGTGTCGGGTTTTTGAAAGAAGCCTTGATTTACCTTCGAAAAGGATAATTGTATGGAAATTACACTTACAACACCGGCTTTACTCTTTCCAGCAATTTCGCTTTTACTTTTAGCCTACACTAATCGATTTCTAGCAATTGCTACGTTGATACGTCAGCTTCATCAGAGTTATTTGAGTGACCCAAGAAGTGTATTGGAGGGACAACTTAAGAATCTTAGAACGAGGTTGTATCTGATAAGAGCGATGCAACTTTTTGGTGTGACTAGTCTTTTGCTATGTGTGCTTGCCATGTTCTTTATTTACTTAGAGGCGGAGGTGTGGGGAAGTGGGATATTTGGTATCTCGCTGGTTTTGCTGCTTGTTTCACTGCTTATATCCGTTCGAGAGTTGCAACTATCTACGAAGGCTTTGGATATTGAATTGAGTGACATGGAGCTGGGCAATAAATTGAAGTTTTGACCTTTAAAGTTCTAGATAAAAATGCGTTAAAGGGGCGACTCTTTAGTCGCCCCTTTTTTGTTTTGTTCTTTGTCCCGTCCTGAAATAGCGTTACACAAAAAGTGACGTTATGAAGAAGAACAATGATTTTCAGTATGTTAAGCGAACCCAAA
>JABSPG010000805.1 GCA_013214445.1 Ekhidna sp.
TTTTTGGATAGCTTTTAGTGCGCTATAAAACAGACGATTAGGAAAGAATTTTAACCCTGAAAAAATGAAATTCAAGACCTATGATACATCTGTGAATGAAACGTAAAAAGATAATCTCCTATGATTACTACTGAAGAAGCAATACATTCCTTTTTCTTCCTGAAGCGTCTTTCGCATCTCGGGAAGCCTTTCGAATGCTTCTTTTCGCCATGTGGTCATTTTATTCGTCCAACGCCTAGAGTGAGCGACGCCAAAGGCGTTGCTCACCTCGACTTGTTCGACCAAGTCGAGACGGTTGGTTGTGGTTCGTGCTCATTCTGGATCTTTAGATATAAATTCTATCAACCACTTTCCTTTTTTAAGCAGGTAGAAAGAGATAGCTGCTGAAATGATAAAGTAGACGGTTCCCTGTATGGCTGGATAGAGACTAATTTTCTGCGGGAGTTCAATTTCACCATCTATCGTAGTCAGAAGATAGACTAGGTATGGCACTGAGGCGATTTGCTTGATTGCTAGATATGCAAAATAGACCCCAAGGAATCGAATTAAGACCGTTGAGATGTCTTTTCGGGTTAAGCTTGTTGGTTCCATTTATTTCTTCGTCGAACGTAGAGATGTCTCAAGACTGTAGCGCGGAGCGCGAAAGGAATTGAGACGATCGACTGGTTCTGTTTGTTTTTTTAGTATCCAAGGTAGTCTAGGCGGTGCTTTCCGCTGATGATCTTATAGTAGGTTTTAAATTCTTCTTTAGCAGGTCTATCGAATATGAGTTCTTTCAGCGGATCGATATTGTGTCCCGCTTCCAACGATAGGAAAATTCTTTCATTAAATTCTGGATAATCTCTAAGGCTGGTGAGTTCTAAGTGTCTATATGTGTCAAACTCTTCGTTTTTAATAGTCCGATAATCATAACACAAACGGCCATTCTCAACTCGTTCAGTGCGAATTGAATTTGATTCCTGACCGAAGCAAATAAACTCAATTTCGTCGTCAGTTCCGATCCAATACGCTCTTTTCTTAAATCCATCTCCCGCCTGAATCTTCGAGCTGGGAAGCTGGATTCTTTCTATTCCTTTGATTCCTGATTGCAGAGCTAATTCGCTTCTCTTCAGAACCGCTTTTGTTGTGAAGCATGAAAAAAGGAAATTCTCTTTTTCAAGCTGCCCGATTGACCATTGATTATCTAACGACCTGTAACTGAAAACTGCCAAGTCGCCTTTTCTTTTGAGCATCTGAAGAAGGGCCCACGAATCGTCTCGAAGCTTCAGGCTAAGGACTTTTCCTTCCTTCCATTGTGGCGCCCTTTGCGGCTTTGGTTCGGTTGATGCCATTTTCTTACAGAACGTGGAGATGTATCGATGGAGTGGAGGCGCAGCCGTAACGGAATTGATACGATCGACTGGTTCGACCTCCATATTCAAAGTGTTGCACCATGGCTTAAAAGTAATTCTTCAGCCTCACTGTTTTCTCTTTTTCGGGCAAGCTCTAGAGCTGAGAAATGTGCCCCACGTATGTTTGGGTCAGCCCCATGCCTGAGAAGCAAGTCCATAATTGCGGCACAGCCTTTGCCGTTCACAATCGCTCGCAACAGAGACTCTTCTAACTTTGGCTTCTTGCTTAAAAGGAATTCGACCATACTAGGTGTTCCGTTCCAAGCAATCGTCTCAATTAAAGGGGTTCCGATTTCACTTTTAAAGTCCACTCCATACTTTTCAACAAAGGCTGTTAATGCTTGGATGTCATTAGTGTCCGCCATTAGTTCAATATAGTCCTGATCATCACAATACAATCGCTCGCATAGGTCTGTAAAGGAATGAGCAACAAAACGTAGATTTGGAAAGTTATTTTAGACTAATCTAGAATACAAAAACGGGAACCCAAACTAAAGTACTCAGTAATTTTTCAGCAGTTTTTGTTTTTTGCTTTATACTACTGTATAAAGTTT
>JABSPG010000806.1 GCA_013214445.1 Ekhidna sp.
ACCGACAGAGCCAATTACCACTTAGCAGAAATTGCAATGAGGGAAGAGCAATTTGAACTGGCAATTGGATTTTATAATAGGCAGACTTCCTTAGACCATCTGTCAAATTATGGAATTGGCTATGGGCTCTACAACTTGGAAAGGTATGCTGAGTCAATTCCTTTTTTTACCAATGCGACTAGATCGTCAAACCAGGAAGTTGCACTTGATGCAAGAGTAAGGCTGGCAGATTGTTTCTACGCCACTAAGGAATATCAGGAAGCTCTCTCACAGTACGAGCTGGTTGCGAGTGAAACGAGTTCATCCTATGTAATTTATCAGAAAGGAATTGTCCTAAGAAACTTGGGAAGAACAGAAGAGTCTTTGGCTGAGTTTTTGAAGATTTTTGATTCGCCTAGATTTGGCGATCAGGCAGTTTTTCAAACTGGAATGATTCGTTTTGAAGCTGCAAATTTTGATATGGCTCAAGAGCTCTTTACCCGACTAATTGAAGATCAAAATTCTAATGATTTTTTGGTCGAAGCATATTTAAATAGAGGGATTTCCTTTCGGAACCTTGGTGCTCTTTCAGATGCTAAAAATGATTTTGTTTTCATCCTGGAAAATCATTTAGCTACAGAGGCGACACTAAATGCCATCCTAGGGTTACAAGAATTGGAACAAGATGGGGAGGAGATACCTCAATTAGAACAATATATTTCGGCTTATAAAGAAGCAAATCCTAATAGCGAAAGCCTTGAATTAATAGAGTTTGAGGCAGCAAAGCGACTTTACTTTAATTTCTCTTATGTAAGATCAAGCGAATCTTTTGATGAGTTCCTGTCCACTTACCCTGAAAGCACTAATGTTTTAGAAGCTACCTATTACTTGGCTGATTCCTATTATCGAGCAGGACTTCTTGATGACGCCCTTATTGCATTTGATAAAATTAGGGAGGTGAAGAATCTGTTTACAGGAAGGGTTTTGACTAGGATAGGAGAAATTAATAAGGTGCAGGGAGACTCTCTGAAATCTCTGGATGCCTACAAACAACTTGAAGCACTTGATCTATCTCATAAAGATACTTACAATGCGCTATGGGGCTCAATGATTCTGTATTTTGAAATGGGTGATTACTCCAAAGCCATAGAAAAAGCAAATCAGATCATAGCGAGTGAATGGAAACCGCTTAATGGAGACAAAGAATCCATTTTGATAAAAGCTAAAAGCTACTTCTTGTCGGATGAAATAGAACTGTCGGAGGAGTTGTTTAATGCACTTTCTGCTGGAACTGATGCTTTTGCTGCCGAGTCAAAATACTATCTAGGTCTTATTAAGTATCAATCCGCACAATACAATGATTCACTTGAGATACTTTTTGCATTAAATGCTGGATTTGGTAGCTATCAGAATTGGGTAGATAAATCATACTTGTTAATTGCGAAGAACTACCTAGCTAAAGAGGAATTGTTTCAGGCTAAAGCGACCCTGAGATCAATTATACAGCACTCTGAAAATGAGGGGGTGAAAACTGAGTCAAGATTTCTTTTGAACTCGATTGAAAATCAGGAACCAAAAATTGATACCCTAGAAAATGAGAGATAGTTTAAAGCGAGTTTTGATCTTGCTGACATGCTTGTCATTATTCAATGCGCTAGGGCAGAGCGATTCTACGTCCACTAGTGGTGAAATTATCGCTGGTGAGATAGTAATTGAGAAAGAGAAAAGGATCGTTTTGCCTAAGGCTGATAAGGTATACCTCAGGAGTGAAGTGATACCTTTTGAGACAGTTCCTCTAAAACAACAGTTTGAAATCAAATCTCCAGAAATGAAATGGCCTGAATATCAGGCTAATATTCCGTTCAAACGTGTTCAGCCAACAAAGCCAGTAGATCTGCATCAGAATTATGTAAAATTTGGACTGGGTAACGACCGTTCGTGGTTATTGGAAAGTGCTCTT
>JABSPG010000807.1 GCA_013214445.1 Ekhidna sp.
ACTTCATTGCCATAAACACCCAAGTCACCATACCCCAAGTCATCACAAAATATGATGATGAAGTTGGTGTGGCTTGTTTGATTGTCTGTAGACTGGTCTTTAACTTTTGATTGACAACCTACAAGAAACAAAATCACCAGTAGCGATACAATTTTGATTGATAGCTGCATTTATTTCTGATCTTTTATGATTACTTCTTTTCAAATCGAATGGCAACTCCACCCGCTCTGGCGAGTCTAATATCTAGGATTTCTCCGCTTTGCACATCTTTCTTCTCTATCTCATAAGCTCTTGGGTTCGTCTCATAATCACTATCCGCAGCATCTCTGTATATGGTGGCTTGGTAGGTTTTCCCCTCTTCGAGAAAGTCAAGTGATAGAGTGAGCTCACGTGCATTTTCATCGGTAATCCCTCCTAAGTACCAGTCATGAGAATGTTTGTCCTTTCGAGCTATCACAACAAAGTCACCTATTTTGGCTTCTACCACCTTACTAGTTTCCCAATCTACGGGTACATTTTTGATGAACTGAAAAGCAGGATGCCCTTCGTAATTTTCTATCAGGTCAGATGCCATCTGTACGGGGCTGTACAGGGTCACAAACAAGGCCAATTGATTTGCTAGGGTACTTTGAATCTTGTTAGGCTTTTGGTTTCTATCCAAAAGCAAATTGAAGTTGCCAGGTGTGTAGTCCATAGGTCCTCCGAGCGATCGGGTGAAGGGAAGAATGACCGTATGTTCGGGAGGATTACCTCCATCTTTGCTCCACGCATTGTACTCCATCCCTCTTGCTCCCTCACGGGTCATCATGTTGGGATAAGTTCTTCTTTCGCCTGTCGCTTTTATGGGCTCGTGAAAGTTGACCATGATGCCATACTCAGCGGCTTTCTGAAGTACCGAGCGGTAATATTCGACCCCATACTGTCCGTAATGGTACTCCTTCGTACCCTGAATGCTTCTCATCTTCTGCCCCACATGACCAATCTTCGCTGAGCGATAGCCCAAACTCCTAGCATACGCAAATGACGAATCCAGCTGTGAGAGGTAGTTTTTAGTATTCGCCAAAGTCTCATGGTACGCCTGAATATTCACGCCTTTGGACTGGGCATACTCGGCGACTTGTACCGCATCGTAATCATCTGCTGGCGTGGTGAAATTTTGGGTAGAGCCATCACTCAAAAACCACTTTTCTTCTGCAAACCCTTTATTCCATCCTTCGATCAAGACTTCATCAAAGCCATGCGCTGCTGCAAAGTCGATATATGCGTTTGCTCTTTCGGTTGTAGCACCATGATTTTCGCCTTCACCAAACGTCCAAATACCCAAGTGCATACCCCACCAAATGCCGACGTACTTCACGGGCTTGATCCATGAAATATCCTCTAGCACATTAGGCTCATTGAGATTGAGCACGATCGTGGATTCGATCAGATCACCTGCACGCTCCCCTATGGTGATCGTTCTCCAAGGTGTCTGAAAAGGTGCTTTAGTTTTCACTCTGACTTCCACTCCGTCCTTGCCTCGGTTCCACTTGGCAAGATCAGCTTCCAGGTTTCCATCCCCTTTCTTTTGGATAGACATGGAGGAATAATCCTTCAAATCTGCCTCGTGAATGCTGACAAATAGTCCATTGTCTTTTTCTATGGTAAATGGCGTGTGTACGAAATTATGGATGGAGTCCAATACGGTCTTTTTGAAAAGGTTTTCATATCGTCCCCATGCGTAAGATTTGATCCACCAGGCCGAGTCTGCTACGTGTAGGTTGAACTCAGATTTTTCGTTCATAATCTCCAAGTCGCCTGTCAGTGTCTCCTGGTCCGGGAAGATGTAGCGAAACCCCACCCCATCGTCAAATACCCTGAATACTACATCAAAGGTGATCTTTGAGGTATGCTTTAGTGTCAAGTACAGCTCATTATACTGATTGGTAATGA